>CAMWKY010000147.1 GCA_947174965.1 uncultured Ruminococcus sp.
TCCTAAATGTTTCTGAAATTATTGTAACACAAATTTTATAATTTGTCAAGAACTTTTTTTGCGGAGCAGGTCAATTTTTTACTGCTCCACGAAGAAAGGAGGAAAAAGTTGGACTATTTATCAACAAAACAAGTTGCTGAGTTAAAAGGCTGTAAAGAACGATATATACAAAAACTTTGCAAGGACGGCAAGATAGAGGCGATTCAGGTAACAAGCAGCAAGGACAGAATGAAATACCTGATACCTGTTTCGGCACTATCTGAAGACTTACAAGCAAAATATTATAAGCATAAACGAACAGAAGCAGGAATTGCACCCGAAAAAAACGAATCTGAAAACAGTTCAGAAACAGCGTTTAAATACCGTTTAAAAGGTGTTTCAAAGGCGTTTGAGGAATTTTCAGACACGGAGCGTATGAAAATAAAGTTCTGGATTGATTTGCTCAATGAATGGCAGGCAGAACGTTCCAGACGTAAGGACAAGACCGAGTTTGACAAGATATTTGTCGCTCATCAGAAATATATCCACCCTGAAATCGAAATCAGCACGGATATTCTTTACCGAAAATATGCTGCTTATAAAAATAAGTGCTACGGAGATTTGCTTGATAAGCGTGGTGGCTGGAACAGAGGAAAAAGTAAACTCGAAGACGACAGTATCATCTGGCAGAACTTCCTGAGCGTATACCTTAACCAGAGCAAGCCAAATATTGCACTCTGCTACAGAATGGTAACAGCATATATAGCTGAGGAACACCCTGAACTTGTTGAAGAAATCCCGTCAGTATCAAGTTTCAGAAGAAAAATTGAAACCCTGCCTTTTGCGGTTCTGGACTACTCACATAATGGTGAAAAGGCGATGCGCGACCACTGTACTCCGTCCGCAATCCGTGACAAAAGCGATATTTACGCAAATGACGGCTGGGTTATGGACAATTACACATTCGACGTTATAGTCAAGCAGGACGACAACTCAAAAAAGACAAGGAGACTTTACATAACAACAGTTCTTGATGTAAAATCAAATGTCCTTGTCGGCTGGAACATCACCGAAAGCCCAGACAGCAATTCAACGCTTGATGCACTGTACTTCGCAATACTGAGGTACGGTATTCCAAAAAGGCTGTATTTTGACAACGGACGTGAATTTACCACACTTGATATTGCAGGTGAAAAACGCAACAGAAAAGTTGCAAAAAACAAGAAAGGCGATATTCCGCTTACAATAGCAGAAAAGCTTGGTATAGAACTGATTTTTGCAAAGGTTACAAATGCTCAGGCGAAAGTCGTGGAGCGTATTCACAGAGTAATCAAGGAGCAGTATTGTACAGCACAGTACGGCTACTGCGGAGGAAATGTTGTGGAACGTCCCGAAATACTCAAAACAAACATCAAAAACGGTACTGTTGAAACAGAGGCAGAACTACGCAGGACATTTGCTGATTTTGCCGACAATATATACAACGTCCAGCCTTACGGCAGCAGTGAAGCGAAGTATAAAAATATGCCGCTGTGCGATGTCTGGAACGCTTCAATCAAGGAAACCGAGTTCAGAAAGGCAAAAAAAGACGTTCTCAACCTGCTTATGATGAGAAATGCAGGATTCCAGACAATCAAAAAGAACGGCGTATTTATATGGTATCACAATGAAAAAATATGGTACTATGATAAAAATATCACATGGAAGCATATTGGTGAAAAAGTCTGTGTCAGATATGACAGAAACAACCCATCAGAAGTCAGACTTTATGATAAAGATGACAGGTATCTGTTCAGCTGGCATTGTGCAGACTGGCTTATGCTGAAATATTTCAGTGCAAGTGAAGAAGAACTTGCAGAACTCGGACGTGGAAAAGCAGATGTTGACAGACAGATAAAGGCACGTGCAAAAGAACTCAAAGGCAATGGTGTCCTTACACCAAAAAGCGGTCTGGAGTACATTGCAAGCCAGAATACAGGCAAATTCAATATACAGCAACCAAAAAATATAACTATTGTGACAGCAAATGAAGAACCTGAAGAACGTATGGCAGCCGGTGCTGAGAACATAGTAATCGACAGGAAAAAAATGATAAAAAATGCAGAAATGAGGAAAAAATAAATGTATACACAGGAACAGCTTGAACTTCTTGAAAAATTGGAAGTTCTTCAAAAAGAAAGAAAGCTCACCCAGAACGGTGTTGCAGAACTTGTGGGGGTATCAAAATCAGCTCTTTCACAGGCAAGAACCGGAAAACTTGAAAAAACACAGAAATTTTTTGATACACTTGCAGGCTATTTTGAGGTCAAGGAAAAAGCAAAACTTACATACTCCGAACTGAAATATGTACCGACAAGCATTTCAGAGCATATTTACAATGTAATCAGCTTATGTCAGATAAAGGGCGGACTTGCTGTTGTTGTGGGCGATGCAGGTATCGGCAAATCAAAAGCAATACAGAAATTCACCACTGACAATCCGACAAGCAGCTTTTCAATAACGGTCAATCCATGTTTTTCCAATATAAAAAGTATGCTGAAACTAATTGCAAACACAATAGGAGCTGTTCCGAAGCGTTCGAGCGACGAACTCTGGCTTTCAATTGCGGACAAGCTCACAGACGGAACAGTGCTTATTTTCGATGAGGCACAGCATCTTAATATGAAAACTATCGAAGTGCTTAGAAGTTTTTCCGATTACTTCAACGACAGACATCAGACACTCGGAATCTGCTTTATCGGAAATATTGAGATAATCGAAAGATTCGACAGTAAAAAGTTTGAACAGATTATAAACCGCACAAAACAAAGTCCCGTATTTCACAAATCTGACATCACCCATGATGATATAAAGAAAATTTTCCCGATTCTTGAAGCAGAAAACATGGAAAAGGAAATTGATTATCTTTATAAGGTCACACAGACTGAACAGGCACTAAGAGGTGCAATAAACCTTTTTTCAAACGCCTATGACAACGAAAACATCACATACGAGGGACTTGCCGCTATGGCAGATTACATGGGTATTAAAGTATGAAGAAAACGAATAAAAAAACAAAAATCCTGCTCCATGCAGTTATATCAGTGGCTGTGACAACACAGCTGCTGAGCATACTCTGCTTCAGGCACTCGCTTACAATCGGCGGAGAAATACTTATACCCGTACTTGTACTGCTCATCAGGCAGGCGGCAATAAAAATTACGGATATATTCACCGGAATCAGAGACGAATTAAGAAATATGGAGGAAAACCGAATGAAATACCCGACAAAGCATCAGAGAATACTTCTCAAAAAATACGGACTTAATCCGAAAAAATGGATTATCACGTCCGAAAACATCATGGAAATGAAAGCCGTCCACAGATATAGTGGAATTGTATGTGTACTCAATAAAAAGAGAGGTACGGACAATGAATAACGAAAAATGCAGATTCAGTTCCTATGGAGGATATTGCAGAATACTTTCAGTCAAATCATGCGACGGCATGAACGAGGACTGCCCGTTCTATAAAACAGAAAAGCAGTTCCGTGAATCAGCAGACCGTGCAATACTTATAAACCGCAGAAAATGCAGATGTGAAAGCTGTACATATACCACAAAACCATGTCAGCTGTCTGTATTCTATAAGAAATAACAGTCAGAACAGAGGTAAGAAAAATGATTACAGAAATACTTGAAGCTTTTGAAACCAAATTCAACAGAACTTTCAGAAATATCGAAGAAATAAGACAGGAATACTCAACAGTTGAAATACTTGATATATGGCTTGAATACGAAGGAATCGTCGGATATACACGCAACATAATTGATTTACTCGGCGAATGTGAAGTCTATATCGAAGAATAGCCGAAACAGCGGACAAGCCCGCTGTCTGCCGTGAACGGTCGCACGGTACTGATGAGGCAGACCAGAAAAGAGGTGTTGAAATTGAAAATCACAATCGAAGCAGAAGCAAAAGAAATTGCTGATATTTTGTCGGCATTGAAAAGCCAGACATTTTCCAAAGATATTAAGCTGTTTCCACAAAAGAAAAGCTATATGTCAGGAGAATTAAGAAATCTTCTTGATTCCAGTGTAAGAAAAGCAATGAAAGAACTTAATGAGCAATTTAAAACATGAAAATGAAGTGAAAGAAACAGACAATAAAAATTTGTTTCACTTCAATAGTTCTGAAACAGCCGAAACAGCGGAGAATATCCTGCTCCGCTGTCTGCCGTGAACGGTCGCACGGTACTGATGAGGCAGACCAAGAAAGCGTGGTGAATGATGTGAACTGGACAGAAGATGATGAAATCAGATGCGAAACTGAACGTAAGGAACAAAAACGAAAAATCATACAGAAAAAACTTGATGAGGCACAGCACAGGTATGATGAAGCAGAACGCAACTATCAGGACACAGGTTCATCAAGTGCTATGAGGACGATGCACAGAAATGAAGATATAATGATGATTTGCAGACTTGCACTTCAGGCACTTGACAATGTATGCGGAACGTGCGAAAATCGCAGACGCAACGCTAAATATGCTGTAAATAAATATAAAGAGGCAAAAGAATCGGGCAATAATGATGAACTTAATTTTGACAATATAATCGCTGATTTTATAGACTTACAGTATTGAAACAGCCGAAACAGCGGAAAAATTCTACTCCGCTGTCTGCCGTGAACGGTCACACGGTACTGATGAGGCAGACCAAATAAATAAGCGGAGGTGATGAAAGTGAAACCAGTTGATGCAGACGAACTGTTCCAGAAAACTATATACATTATCAATGATGGAACAGATGATAAAGTGTTGAGAATTGTAGTTGGAATCTCGCTTGCTGAAACCGTCGAAGCCAGACCAGTTAAGCATGGCAAATGGATAAAACGTTCCGGGAACAGATATATGTTCTGTATTTATGACTGTTCTGAATGCAGATGTCCTAACCCAATAAAAACAAAATACTGTCCGAACTGCGGAGTTGAAATGAAGGAGGAAAACAATGACTAACAATGAAATCTATGAAATTGCTCTGAAAATAGAGAACGGTGAAACTCTCAGCAATGAAGAAAAGCTGAAACTCATATTCATGCTTGGCGAACTGGCAGGATATAAGTCAAAGGAAGCAAAGAACAGGACATACAGGCATAATTATGGAGGTGATAAAAGTGAGTAAAGATATTGAATTTCAGACAGAATACGGCAAAGACGGAAAACAGTATCTTGTAGTCAGAAAAAGAGGCAGGCTCGCTCGTGACGATATGTGCGAGATTATCAGGCAGTACGAACTTGCAAGATTACGCCGTGCATCAGAACCGACAGACCAGAACAACGGTTATTTCAAATAAAAAACGGAGGTAAACCTATGAAACTCACAAAAAAACAGGAAAAACAGCTTCTTGAAAAAGTCAGAGGAATCAAGGCTTTAGAAGCGCAGAAGAAAGAAATTGAAAACGAGATTGATGTACTTAAAGGCGAAATCAAAGATTTCATGACAAAGAAAAACATTTCAGAGTTTGCAGTTGATATTTTTACAGTCCGCTACACTGATACAGCATCATCTAATTTTGACACAACAGCATTCAAGGTAACCCATGAGGAACTCTATAAGCAGTACCTTAAAACTAAAACTTACAAGCGTTTTTCGATTACATGACAATATCTGCAAAAAACTCATGGTTCTGTAAAATCAGAAGTCCTGAAAACTGAAAAAAGTGAACAGCTCCGGCGGAGAAAATCGTCGGGGCTATTCCTGATTATAATGAACAGAGGCGGTATTATGGCAAAAATAACCCGAAAACTTTATGCACTGGCGACAGAACTGAATCTTGTGGAGCGTGGCAATCCTGAAGACCCTTTTCATCAGATTGTGTACAGAATCACAGGCAAAGAACAC
>CAMWKY010000148.1 GCA_947174965.1 uncultured Ruminococcus sp.
GATATAATTAAAACAGCTAAAATAATACAGCTTATGGTGCTTATAGCTGTATGGAAAAGGAGAAATTTATGAAAGCAAAGAAACTTTTGAGCGGTCTCACTTCTCTTGCTGTTGCTTTTTCGGCAGGTGCTTTCAGTTCAGTTATTCCGCAGAATATGCTGACTTCTGATGCAGCAACTGTAAACTGGAAATTTGATTTTGGTGGAGCAGGTACTGCAAACGGCTATACAGGAGTATCGGCAACGGACGGTTACAATGCTTCAAAGGGCTATGGTTTTGCGCAGACTGCAAATGTAGCCAATGTAACAGCAGGCGGAAACGGAGCAGGCAATGACGCTGTACAGTTCAAGACTGAAAATGCAGAAAATACATTTAATGTTGATTTGCCGAAAGGACTTTATGAAGTAAAGGTTATCACGGGAAACTGCAACCGTACTTCCATTAAAATGGAGGGTATGTTACAGATGATAAACCTTACAGGGAATAATGCTGTTGAAACAATACAGATTCCTGTTACAGACGGTCAACTTAATATTCAGGCAGTTGCAGGCAGAGCAGGTACACAGTTTTCAATATCTGCCGTTGAAATCACACAGCTTAATACAACAGGTGAAATGAGTCCTACAATATGGCTCTGCGGAGATTCAACAGTTGCAAATTACTATAATACAGCTGATACTGCACAGCACGGCTGGGGACAGTTTTTAGGTGAATATGTTGATAAATCATGGCAGGTACGCAACATGGCGGCAAGCGGACAGTTTGCAAAGGGGTTTGTTGACGGCGGACAGTTCGTTCCTATTGAATATTACGGAAAAACAGGCGATATTTATGTTATTTCAATCGGAATAAATGACACTAACTATTCAAATGCAACAGAATATTATGAAACTGTTACAGATATGGTTAAAAAAGCAAAAGCAAAAGGCATGACAGTTGTACTTGTAAAACAACAGGGCAGACGTGGTGACCTTACAAGAAGTCCATTGTTAAGCGGTCGCTGGTTTGGCGGTGAACTTGATAAAATAGGCAGTGAACAGAATGTTACTGTTGTTGATTTATTCAATCCATGGCAGGAGTTCGGCTTGTCTGTCGGTTATGACGGTATGGCATCATATTACGCAATTCAGGCGAACGGCTCAAATGATGATTTACATCAAAGTAAAATGGGTTCAATGAAACTTGCTGAACTCATGTCAAAACTGTACAATTTCAGTGGTATCACAGCGGAAGTAATGGACGAAACTGTTATGTATACATTCAAAAATGCAAACAGCGGTCTTTATATGGAAGTTGCAGACGGAAAAATTGAAAGCGGTGCAAATGTTCAGCAATGGGGTATGACAGAGCCAATGGCGCATAACACATGGAAAGTTAAATCAGCAGGAGACGACTATTATTATATCTGTCCTGCATTAAGTGATGACATTGTGCTTGACGTTGCAGGCAACAAGGCACTCAACGGACAGAACATAGGACTTTATGTGCAGAACGGTCAGGACAATCAGAAATTCAAGTTTACTAAAAATTCTGACGGCTCTTATAAAATACGAACAAAAATTGCAAATGATATGTCTGCAATTGAAGTAAAAAATGCCTATACAGATGCAGGGGCAAATATTCAGCAGTGGGAAGTAAACGGCGCAGACTGTCAGGACTGGTTTATCGAAAAGGCTGTTATTGCTACAACTACAACAACAGAGGCTACAACAACTACAACCACAACACAGGAAGTTACAACTACAACAGAAGTTACTACTGTAACAACTCCTCCTGTAAATATTCTGCTTGGTGATGCAAATTGTGACGGTGCAGTTAATATTGCAGATGCCACAGCAATTATTCAGTGTTTAGGAAATCGTGATAAATATGCGCTTTCTCCAAAAGGTGAAATAAATGCAGATGTATATAATATAGGTGACGGCGTTACGGGTATGGACGCACTTTTCCTTCAGAAAGTTGAAGCAGGTATGGAAGAACTGCCCGTATATATCCCCCCGACAACTACAACTACAGAAGCAACAACAGAAGAAACAACAACTACAGTTACAACTACAGCAGACCCTCACTATTATGCAGTTGACCAGTCATGGAGCAGTGGTGTTGCTGAAACGGTAAACGACGGCTATACAAAGACTGAACCTACAGAAAAAAGCGAAGTAGTGGGCTATCTCAATCTTGATAATATTCTTGACAGCAGTGTTGCATTTGATGTAGATGTTGCAGAAGCAGGAAACTACATGACGCATATCAGATTTGCAAATGGTACAGATGCCGACAGAAAAATGAAAGTTTATGTAAACGGCAACAAGAATGATTACTGGATTCAGTCATTTACTGGTACTGGAAGCTGGACAACATGGACAGAGTTCGGAATAGTTTTACCGCTTGTTGCAGGTAAAAACACAATAGAACTTGTATCAGCAACAGAAAATGGCGGTCCTAATCTTGATTACATCACTCTTACTCCTACAGATGAGCCGTATGCAGAAACATATGACCCGAATAGCAATGCAAATACGACAGGTTCAGACAAGCCAACTATCTATATTGCAGGTGATTCGACAGTACAAAGCTATCGTGCGCAGTATGCACCGCAACAGGGCTGGGGATATTATCTTTCCGACTACTTTACAGACAATGTAACAGTAGCAAATCATTCAATTGCAGGACGTTCAACAAAGAAATTCTATGATGAGGGCAGATGGCAGACTATAGCAGACAGTCTTAAACAGGGTGACTATGTAATGGTGCAGTTTGCTATAAATGATGCAGGCACATCAAATGCCGACAGATACGCTCCGACCTGCGGAAATGTAAATAATCCGTCAGCAGGTTCTTATGAATGGTATATGACAGAGTTTATTAAATCTGCAAAAGAAAAGGGTGCAACTCCGATACTTGTCACAACAGTTATCGGAATGAAAGCATATTCAAACGGCAAATTCATCAACAGCTATACAAATTATTGTGATGCCTGCAAACAGCTTGCATCAAAATACAGCATACCATGTATCGACCTCAATACTCTTATGGTAAATCACTACAACTCAATCGGCTATGATAAGGCAGTCAAATATCATCTTATGGGTGTTGTTGACGGCTCAACAGACGGCACACACTTCTGTGAAACTGGTGCTAATGTTGTTGCGGGACTTGTTGCAAATGATGTAAAGAATCAGAAAATAGCAGGTCTTGGCGAATACGTAAAATAATATAACAAAAATAACGCTGTTCACTCAAAAACAGCGTTATTTTTCTCAAAAAATAAAGGACGCTTCAAAGAACGTCCGATACTTTTTTGTGATAAAGGTCGATTAAGCTCTTTCAACCTTACCTGAACGCAGGCATCTTGAGCAAGCGTAGATATGACAAGGAGTACCCTTGACGATAGCCTTAACACGCTTTACGTTTGGTTTCCATGTTCTGTTTGTTCTTCTGTGTGAGTGGGAAACCTTAATTCCAAATGTAACGCCCTTACCGCAGATTTCGCATTTTGCCATGGTCTGCACCTCCTTATAGAATCATAAAAATCAGATAATATGGGCATATTATCAGACAACAAATATATTGTATCATACTTTTTCAGAAAATGCAAGTGTTTTTTGAAAAAAAATACAAATTTTTTTAATAAGCATAAATTTACAAATTAGACTTGAAAAAATTGTGCATTTGTAGTATAATAAATATTGTATCATAATTTGAGAGGAGTAAAAAAATGTTAAACTTTTTTTTGAGAATTTTCAGCCGTGTCCTGATGCTTTTTCTTGTACTTCCTGTTACAAATTCTGTAAAAGGACTTGTTGCAAGGTGGCTTGGTGATGATACGGCGGACAGAGAGGGCAGAATTACGCTCAATCCTCTGGCACATCTTGACCCACTCGGCTCACTTGCCATTCTTATATGTGGATTCGGCTGGTCTAAACCTTTGCCGATTAATGTCAACAATATGAAAGACCTGAAAAAAGGAATTATCCTTATTTCGCTGACAGCACCTGTTACACATTATCTCATGGCGATTTTATGTATGAATGCTTATACTTTTATGTCATTGAAATTAAATGTTTCAAGCAGTGCAATGTATGCTATATATATAATTCTGATTTTTCTTGCAAATATAAATGTATGTCTCGGTACTATCGATTTGCTTCCGTTACCACCTCTTGATGGCTTTCATATTCTCTATCAGCTTGCAAATCCTAAAATGCTTAGCTGGTATCATAGGAACTATCAGCAGATAAATCAGTATTCAACATATATTCTTCTTGGACTGTTCTTTATAGGTACTCTCACAGGCGGACTGATTGACCCTTTAGGCTGGCTTATCAATCTTGTATTCAGCCTTCTGAGTGTAACAACTGCATGGATTCCGCTGGTGTTCGGCTGATATGGAAACAATAACATACAAGCTTGATGTATATGAAGGTCCTCTTGATGTTCTGTTAAATCTTATAATAAAACACAAGCTGAATATTTATGATATTGAAATATCAAAACTTCTGGAGCAGTATATGCTGTATATTGATGAGTCGCACCGTCAGAATCTTGAACTTGCAGGGGAATTTCTTGAAATGGCGGCAAGACTTATCTATATAAAAACAGCAGAACTTCTCCCGAAACCTGAAGAAGCAGAGAAGATGAAAAAAGAACTTGAGGGGGCTTTGATTGAACTTTCCCTTTGCAGACTTGCGGCAGAAGCACTTGCAAAAAGAAGTGTCGGCAACAATATTTTTGTACGCAAGCCCATGAAAATAAAAGCAGATATGACGTATACACTGAAACACGACCCCGAAATACTTGTATCGGCTTATAATGCGCTTTCGCCACGAAAATTAAAAGATGAACTGAAAAAAACTCACATAGAAAACAAGATAAATGCAGTTGTAAAGCGAAAAATAGTTCCCGTTATGACAAAAGTAATACATATTCTGCGTGAATTGTATTCAACAGGTGAAGTTTCAATGGACAGGCTTTATGACGGTATAACAGACCGTTCTGCAAGAGTTGCAACTTTTCTTGCTGTTCTTGAAATGACGAAATTCGGCAGAATTACCATAAGTGATGATAATACAACAGTATTCTTAAAAGGAGGCGCACGCAGGAATTGGAAATCAAGGAAAAACTTGGAGCAATAGAAGCCGTTATTTTTGCAGGCGGTGAAGCTGTTGAATCAAGCCGTATCGCCCACGCCTGCGGAATTGATGTCGGCAGTATTCCGATGATGATAGACTTGCTTAATGAGCGTTACGACGATTGCGGAAGCGGTATCTGCATAAAAAATCTTGATGGCTGTTATCAGATGTGTACAAGAGAAAAATTTGCTCCGCAGATTCGTGAAGCACTTGAAACAAAGAAAAATATACCTCTTTCAAATGCAGCTTTGGAAGTTCTTACAATTATAGCGTATAATCAGCCCATTTCAAAGGGATTTGTAGAAAATGTGCGTGGGATTGACAGTTCTTCTGTTATAAATAATCTTGTTGAAAAGGCACTTATTGAGGAATCCGGCAGACTTGATGTTCCCGGAAAGCCTGTTATTTACCGTACAACCGCAAATTTTCTACGTTGTTTCGGATTGACTTCAATTTCAGAACTTCCACCGCTTGCGGACTATCAGCCCTCCCGACAACTTGAATTTGAGCTTGATAATGCTGATACAGATGAAAATGCTTAAAAGTGAGGAAACGAAATGATAATTTTAAAGATACTGCTTTGGCTGATTCTTGCGATTATAGGAGTTATTCTGTTGGTTCTTGTTATACCCGCAAGTGCAGAAGTAAGCTATATTGATAAAAAATTCACTTATAAAATAAGCTATGGATTTATGA
>CAMWKY010000149.1 GCA_947174965.1 uncultured Ruminococcus sp.
GATGTATTCAACAAAATAATTTTAAAGCCTTTTTTGTTGTATTTAGACAAAAAATAAATATTTAAATTGTGCATTCATACAAATTATAATTATGATATGGCATTTTTGGTATAAAAAATGCCATTACTATATAGAGGTTAAAATGAATGATGGACAATTATTTTAGTTTCCGAGGATGTCTATTCTGTATCAAGGCGGTTACTATTACCGTGTTAAACTTAATCATTATGCTAAAGAAAGTGGCTGGTTCGGCAGTTCGCAAACTGTTGCAAACACTTCCAACAGTGTCTGGATAAACTGAAGTAACTGTATCGCAACACACTTTCAAGACCTTGAAAGGCGGTGATAAATTATTAGAATTATAAGCAGCTTAAACCCACGAGTAAATATTTTTAACAGAAAGGATTGTTTAACTATGAACAAATTAAAGAAACAGTTTTCAGGAGTTTTGGCAACAACCGCCGTACTTTTATGCTCATCTTTATCACCTTTTGCATCGGCATCAGCTGCAACTACGTCGATTCTTTTAGGCGATGCAAACGGAGATGGTTATGTCAATATAGCTGATGCTACTTTCATAGTGCAGTATCTTGGCGGAAAATATGTTGTAAATGCTAAGAATTTTACTGCTATGGATGTAAATGAGGATGGTGTAATCGATGAGACTGACCAACGTATGATTCAGTATCTTGAAGCCGGTTATACTTCTTCAAAGATAGGTACTATAGTAAACAAAACTTGCTATACTCTCCCTTTAAGCAATGCGGTACAGTATCGCAGGCATGATTGTTCTGATTCAAATCTAAAAAGTTATAAGACCTACACAATTCCAGTTGGCGAATCGACGAATGCGGTAGAAGATATTCCTGTTGCATATGCTTCTCAAGATAATACTAAGGATAATGAAAATATCGCTTGCGTTGAAATTTCTTCAAGTATCGGAGTAGGAAGCGGTTTTATAGTTTCAAACAACACCATAGCAACTGCTGCACATTGTATATATAATGATTCTTCAAATGAATTTGCAAAAAATGTTAAAGTTAAGGTGTATGTTGATGAAAATGTATCATACACTGCATCTGCTGAGTTTCTTCATATGCCATCAAAATACATTAATGGAAACGATTGTGATGTAAATTATGACTATGCTCTTATAAGAGTCGGAGATTTTAAAGATAAAAATGGCAATAAAGTAAATGTAGGAAAGTACAGCGTAAATTTAGGCATAATGACCGATGAGTTTATAAATGCAAAAAAAGGAAGTCTTACTTCAGTTGGATATACTACAATCGACAACATACACACACGCTACCAATCTACAGGAGTAATAAGTCCAGATATACCTTCACATGAATACGCTTATCGTTATCATATAGAATCAAAAGGTGGTGGCGGAAAAAGCGGAGGCATGACATATTTTGACTCCAGTTACACTTTTCCTGGAAGCAGTTCTACAATAAACACTCGTTCTACTGTTGGAGTACACACAAGTGGTGGTGACGGATATAAGAGTTATGGAGTAAGAGTTAATCTTAATCTGATTAGATTTTACAAAATGAGCAAATTATTTGAGGGGGCTTAATTATGAAAAAACTTATAAGCACAATTATGGCGTTCACTGTTGCTTGCACTGGTTTTGCAGCCACGAACGCAGGAGCTATTGCTGCTCGTCCGTTTGACTTGAATTCTGATGAGTTTGCAGGCTATGAGGAACTATATCATATAGATTCTGAACACCCTTATTCTATATTTATAGAAAAATGTACAACTGATGACGGAAGCACAGTTTATCACTATAGATATGTAGATTATAAGCCAGGTTTTATTAATTTAAAAACTTACGACGGAGGCGATACTCCAGATGAAAGAATAACAGATATTTTGAGTTCGTATGAAGTGGATTGCCGTGTTGAAGATTATGGTAACGGAACATATTTATATATTGGAAGTATTCCTGACAATTTTCCTTATACCCGTGAAATTTACAACAAAATAGCTGAAATATCACATTTAAGTGACTTTTATATTCGTGGAGGCGGAATTTATGCAAGCGGAAGCGGATATATACCATTCGTTTCGCCTACTCGTTATGAACTTTCGGAAAAGCAGATTGCCAGCCTTACTGAATATGTCATGGAAAAAAACCTTGATTTCACTATTGAACGTGGAAAGTTAGTGAGTGAAGCCTGTGCAATTCATGATGATTTATATATATTTGAACTTATCCCGAACTATGACATAGAATTTGACGAACATCTTCAGATAGCCGCAGATATTGCAACTACACTCGGCATAAATATACCGATAGTTTATCAGGGTTCGGCAGGAACTGTTGTTTCAGGCTCTGGCAATATTGACGTTCTCAACAGCATAGACGGTGATGCTAACGGAGACGGCGAAATGAATATAGCTGATGCAACAGCAATAGTTCAGGCTATCGGAAACAAGGACAAATATGGACTTACAGCACAGGGCGAATTTAATGCTGATGTGGACGGAAACGGTCTTACAGGCGCAGATGCTCTTGCAATTCAGCAGAAACTTGTTGAAATGGGTATGCCCGAATAAAATCAGATAAAACAGCGAAACATAACTGTGTAATACTTTGAATGTGAAATCCTGTAGTGCATTACGCATTGCAGGATTTTTTTACTTGAACTGCACCTCGTGGACAGAAGTTCTATGATAAAATATCAGGAAAAAAGTTTCAGAGGACAAGTATAGTTGCTGCTAAACTCAATAATATAATGTTCCTTTAGATGATGCTATTCTAAAGCAAGTATGTCAGTCCATTCCCTTCTCATTATATCAAAATAAGCATAGTCTGTCACTACCGTACTCAGTAGTTTGGACTATGCTAATATTGTACCAAAAGCAAGTAGTTTTTATAGTCAGTTTTCAGCGGATTCAAGTGCTTTTCTTACAGCTTCCATTATAGCGTTTGAACTGTATGTAGCACCAGAATAAGCATCAACATCTGTATTTTGAGAGGAAATAATCTGCGCAATTACAGAGCCTTGTGCGGAATTGAAATACCAGTCGTCGCTTTCTTCCGTTCGTGCGTGGATTTCTGTAATCACATCATTTTCAATAGTTATATCAACATATACATCTCCATCATAACCATATGCACTTGCTGAATACGTGCCGTTTCTGTAAATATATGACGGTTCTGTTTCAGGAGGAATTTCAGATTCTTCGGGCTGTTCGGGTGTTTCTTCCTGTTGTGGATTTTCTTCTGATATTTCCTGTTCAGTATTTTCTGTTTCGGTTACTGTTTCAGTGGCAGTTGTTTCAGTAGTTTCTTCTGTTGTGGAAATTTCTGTTGTTTCCATTGATGTATCGGTAGTATTAGTAGTATAGGTTGCGGAGACTGTCTGTACAGTTGTTGTAATAACAGAACTTTCAGCCGATACAGCAGTTGTTATTAAAATACTCTGATTACTGACATCATCAGAAATCTTTTTCGGTTCATCTTTACCGCACGAAACAAATACACCTGAAACAGTACCTAAAAATACCAGTCCGCTTATAATATTGAGAATTGTTTTATTTTTCGGTTTCACTTTAATCACTATATGTTTTCTTATTCTCATCACGGCATAGCCGATAAATGCCACGCTGTAGATAAGAATATTGAATAAAACTCCCTCACGCCCTGCCTTAGCCATAGGATAGTAAAGCACAAGCACATGAATATATATCATTGCATAGAAAAGATATGCAGTACGCTGTATTTTTTTCCATAGCTTAGCGTTCATTTTCTTCCGGACAGATGGAAATGACATAATGGCAAGAGGTATCATTATAACAAGCATAGCGATTGACAATACAGCGGCTGTTTTCTGATTAGCGGACATTCTTTCCGCATCAGTGAAAAATCTTACAAAATAAGTCTGTCCGAATCCGATATTATGACCTAATGTAAGTATTGCTGTAAAAATTGAAAGTTCTCCCCTTATTACCATAAGTTTCTTTATAGGTGCTGAACCGTTCGGCAATGCTCCAGTGAACATAACAACGTACCATAAAGCTGTTGCAAATGCACCTCTTGTAAAGAGTCCGATAACGTAAGTATTGATAAATTCAGGCAAAGACCGTGTATCTGTTCCGACAAGCATAACACTTGCTGTTGTAATGATAACTGCCGCCGCATAGAAAATAAATGGGTACTTTTTCAGTGGCTTTCCGCAAAGTAATGCAAAGCCGAAAGCAAGAATCAGGGCAATGAGGAAAAGCATATTATTTCACCTTTCAGATTTGATTATTTGTTTTTCTTTTTAATGCAAAAAGCTGTAGCTATTGCAGAAGTCATTACTGTAAACGGCAAAGCTACATCAGCTACACCCGTTTTCGGGCTTTCTTTACCTGTTGATTTTTGAGTTGCTGTAGTAGTTTTTGCTGTTGTAGTTGTTGTTGTTTTTGCAGATGTTGTTGATGTTGCTGTTGTTGTGGATTCAGCAGTAGTTGTTGCGGGAGCAGGTTCTTCTGTTTCCTTGATTTCAAAATCAAGAGGAGCTGTATAGCCTGTAGCAATGATTGAAACTGCATAATTTCCGCTTCCGTCAAATACATTTCCGTTTCTTGATGATGCAGAAAAATCAACAGAACCGTTCTCGCCGATTATCTTGACTGCACCTTTTCCGCTTGCGCTGTACTCTGTACCATTAATGGAAACTTTGGATATATTTCTGATAAAGTTTGCAAAGTCATCATCTGATGCGCCTTCTGCTTTAACCAGAGATTTATCACCGTAAACTGCCGGCATACTGTCTGTAGTGAGAGTGAAATTTGCAGTCATATCGGCATATTTTCCAGAACTGTCGGAAACTGTAAGAGTATATGAGCCAGCCATAGCATCAGTATATGAAATTTCGCCGTCCGTCACCGTGAAATTGTCTGCTATGCTGTAGGATTTTGCGTAATCATCAGGGAAATTCTCTGTTTTAAATGAAGTCTTGCCAGTACCAGATTTACTTTCTGCAACATTTACAGCACCATCAAATTTTACCGGAACATAAGTATCTGTAGGAATATTTGTGTAGCCGTCAAGCGTAATGAAAGAAACTTCATTTATTGTTGAACCCATAAGACCAACAAAATTTTCATATGGGAGAGTATTGCCGTGCGGTTCGGAAGTCTTTATGCCTGATGACCATGCAAGTTCGCCACGCCAGATATTCGCCTCGTGACCCATAGCATATATACTGCCGTCTGTTGTCTTTATAACTGCGCCGTAAATAGCACTCATTTCCGGAGCATTCTCCACATCAATAAGATAATCTCCCCATGGTGTGTTTGTGTTGAGTTTGATTGACGCTTCATTTGATATAACTGGTGATTCGTCCTGAACTGCTGAAAATACTGCTTTGCCGTCTTCAACTGTTACATTTTTGTATGCAGACGGTACATAATCTACAGCAGTGAAGTTATAGTTGTTTTCACCGAGTGAATCAAGGTCAGCATGAGTGACTGCAACGGGGTATGTTACACCGAGAATAGTACCTGTACCGTCGTCGTTTGCCTGATTATATGTACCCTCGAAAAGTTCGCCCTCTCCGTTCTTTGACCACTTTGAAGTTGTTGCAGAAGATATGGCATCAACCTCGTATTCATTAGCACTGCCGGAAAGTTCTGCTCTGTAAAATTCTGCATATGGTATATTCATTGTACCATATACAACAGTTTCCTCTGCACTTGCTGTAGGCGCAATAACTGCAACAGCAGACATTGCAAGAGCAGTAACACTGATAAGTGATGTAATTTTCTTCATATGATTACTCCTTAAAATTTATTTTATTAGCATATGCTAA
>CAMWKY010000150.1 GCA_947174965.1 uncultured Ruminococcus sp.
TTTATAGAGGAATTTTCTGGATACCTGATATTGAAGATGTTTACAGTTCAGATTTGTATTTTCCGATACCATGTGACAGCAATGGCAATATAAATGATTCTGATTTTGAAATTTCACCGTTGATGTCATCTAAAGGCAATGACAATTATAATCATAAAAACGTATGGAACAGTTTGTCAAAAAAATATACAGGCGGAAAGCCGTTCGATTATTACGCAAGAGGTCGTATAGAAATCCATAATGGTACAGCATTTGTATATTTATCACCGCATATTCCACAAGATGATTTAAAAAAATGGCTTATTGACAAGTTCAATCTTACTTCCGCAAACGGAATTAAAAGAATAAAATTCAATCCAGACTATTCAAAGCATTATAGATGCTATCTGGATAATGAATAAAACGAAAGGAATGATTCCAATGAATCACAAAGTATATTTCAAAAGAAAGAACATAAACTATCAGTATTAAAAAATGTATTTCAGGAGGAATTTATTATGATGTACGGTTTAACACCTTTCACAAGAAACGCTTTCAGCATTTTCAATGCCCTTGACGAACTCGACAGAGACTTTTCAAGCGGAAGCATGGCAATAAACACCTGTCGAACTGATGTAAGAGATATGGGCGATAAATATATTATGGAGTCCGAACTTCCGGGCTTTGAAAAAGAGGACATCAAGCTTGACATCAAAGGCGACTATATCACCATTTCAGCAGAACACAAGTCCGAAAAGAATGAGGAAAACAATATCGAAAACGGAAAATATATCCGCCGTGAACGTTCCTACGGCTCATTCAAGAGAAGTTTCGGTATTTCTGACGTAAATGCAGAGGAAATTTCCGCTGAATACAAAAATGGTATTCTTACTATCAAACTTCCAAAGAAAAAACCGCAAGAACCTGTTTCAAAAAGTCTTGAAATAAAATAAAAAGATAAAGCAGTCTCCGATTAATTTCGGGAACTGCTTTTTTGTTGATTTTAAAAGACTATATCGTCAAATTTTCCTCTCATCGCTTTTACAAGTTCATTCGGAGAAAGTCTTATCTGCGTGCCGATACGTCCGCCACTGATATAGAACAGTTCCAGATTTTCAGCTGATTTGTGAATTACGGTCATGAACTGCTTTTTCATGCCGATAGGAGTACAACCGCCACGCACATAGCCTGTCACTTTTGTAATGTCTTTCACGTGGAGCAGTTCAACCGATTTTTCACCCACACTTTTTGCGGACTTTTTCAAATCAAGCTCCATTGCAACAGGCAGGAGAAAACAATAATAATTTCCCGATTTGCCTTGTGCTATGAGAGTTTTGAATGTTTCGTCAGGCGGTTGATTCAGTTTTTCCGCAACGT
Source organism: uncultured Ruminococcus sp. (assembly GCA_947174965.1). Lineage (GTDB taxonomy): Bacteria > Bacillota > Clostridia > Oscillospirales > Ruminococcaceae > Ruminococcus. Next base: position 1,357 of record CAMWKY010000150.1, read on the forward strand.
GTACGCCGTCAATAAATTCCTCGCACTCATAAGTCTGAATTGTATATGCTATCTTTGATTTGTCAAGAAACCGCATTGCATTTGTCTTAACTTCCTTGCCCATTCTCACTCACCCTTTTACTATAAATACAACCGCAGTAATTTTGTCTGTAGAGATTATACTGCCTTGATAATTCGATAGAATGTTTGTAGCCGTCATGCTTTTTGAAGTCCGAAAAAAGATACTGCACGCCCGTTTCCTCTGCAATCCTGCCACCGCATTTATTAATGAAATCGCAGTCCTTATGCGGACTTATTGTCAGTGTAGTTGTAAAATAGTCTGAACCTGCATTTCTGGCTGATTCAGCAGTCCTGCGCAGTCGGTATTCAATACATCTCTGGCATCTCAATCCTCTTTCGGAAAGATTTTCAAGTCCTCTTGCAAGCTCATAGAAAGGTTGCGGATTATAGTCGGCATCAATCATTTTTACATCAAGATTCATTTCAGTAATAAGTCTTTTCAGTTCCTGTTTTCTGAAATCGTATTCGGATTCAGGTGCTATGTTCGGATTGAAAAAAAATACAGTTATATCAAAATGATTATAAAGATAAAGCAGGGTATGACTTGAACACGGCGCACAGCACGCATGAAGCATCAGCGACGGTTTTACGCCGTTTTTTGCAAGATATTCAAGCTTGTCATCAAGCATTTTTCCGTAGTTTATCTTCTGCATATTATTTTTCCTCAAGATTTTTCAATGCACGCATTTCCTCTTTATTCAGCTTGATTTCAACGTCTTTTAGCAGTTTTACTTCGTTTCTGTCCAATGTAGCCGGTACTTCTGATTTGTCTGTTTTTACTTTCAGTTTTCCTGTAATCAGATTTACTTCAATAACCTTGCCTTTGTCACCTTCGGGAGTTACTACCACTGCGCCGACTTTTGGCGTTATTTTGAGAAGTGCATCATAAGCAGGCTGTTCATTTTTTAGACAGCACATAAGTCTGCCACAAGTACCTGAAATTTTTGTGGGATTCAGAGAAAGTCCCTGCTCCTTTGCCATTTTAATCGAAACAGGATTGAAGTCGCCCATATATCCCTTACAGCAAAATTCACGCCCGCATATTCCAAGACCGCCAAGAATTTTTGCTTCATCTCTCACACCAATCTGACGGAGTTCAATACGTGTGCGGAATACACCAGCCAAATCTTTTACAAGTTCACGGAAATCAATTCTTGTTTCTGCCGTAAAATAAAACAGAATCTTGCTGTTATCAAATGCCCATTCAACATCTATAAGATTCATTTTCATCTTTCGGAGTTTTATTTTCTCCTCACATATAGCAAAAGCCTCTTTCTCTTTCTGCTTGTTTTTCTCAACTGTTTTAAGGTCTTTTTCATCTGCCTTGCGCAGAATCGGTTTCAGCGGTGATGATATTGTATTGTCCTCCATTTCACGATTTGCAATAACAATCTCTCCACATTCTATACCTCTTGCCGTATCAACAACAGCACATTCACCAAGTTCAAATTTTATTCCTTCAGGCGAAAAATAGTAAACCTTTCCGCCTTTTTTAAATCTTATTCCAACTATCTCTTTCAAAATTTTTTACTCCTTATCTGCATAATTTCAGCACAAAGACAAGTTACAGCAAGAGAAGCATTTACATTTGCCTGTATAGCTTTCCATGCCTCCTCAATTTTATTATGAATCTGTATCGCCTGATATGATGACATAATATCTGCAAGTGCAAGTGCTGAATCACGAAAACAACCAATATTTTCCGCATTTTTATCCTGTATAAGTACAGCGCAGTCCCTTACAAGATTATCGATAATTGAAAATACGCTGTAAAGTTCATTACGTTCACTGCCTACAGAATAAAAGGTGACATTAAGTTCATATTCGTTGCCTTTTATTATACTATCTGCTATGCGTTTTGTCAAATCAATCTGACTTCTTATTTTCTCATCTGATATATACTCAATACATTTCCCGATATTTCCATGAAAACAGCTCACGGCTTTTTTTATTTCAGTTTCGTTATATCCCGATTCAGCAAGCGATATTTCAGCTTCCTGCGCCGTACAAAGTGAAACGCCTAAACATATACAGCGTGAAATAATAGTTGCAAGAAATTCATATTTTGATTCAGCCGTGAAGATAAAATAAGCATAGTCAGGCGGTTCTTCAATAAGTTTAAGAAGCATATTTTGAGTTTGTACGCTCATATTACGGCAGTCACGGAATATATAAATCTTTCTGCCCGAACTGTTGTTCGGCTTTATGAAGGCATCTGAAATAATTTCCCTTGCGGTCTTTACGGAATACCCCTCAAGTTTTCCGTCCGTCTTGACGTACGTCACATCAGGGTGAACATGGGATTCCGCATTTCTGCATGAATTGCATTCTCCGCATGGCTTGCCGTTCTGCGTACGTTCGCAAAGCAACGCAGATGTATAGTAATCGGCAATGAGTTTTTTTCCCGAACCTCTTTCGCCGTAAAGTATAAGTGCATGGGCAGTTTTTCCGTTGATGTTCATTTTATCAAAAGTATCAATAAGATATTTGTTTCCGTATATTTTTTTCACTTAATCACCATAACCCTTTTTATTCCGTATCTTCTGTATATTTCTATGCAACTGCTGTCTATTATTTCACCGCTTACTGCTATAGGTATTGCAGGCGGACAAGGAACTTTTACAGATGCGCAAATTCTGCCCTCTGCGTGTTCTATAGAAATTTCCTCACACGGCATATATAAAGCCTGTCCGATAGTCATTGCCTTTTGAGGTAACTTTTTCAGGAACGGCATATCAGGAATATTATTTATATATGTCGTTTCAAAAGAAGTTTCAAGAGCTTCTGAAATTCTTGTATAGTCGTCTGCCTTATTTACGGGCGACATGAGTAGGATAACAGTATTATCATCGGAATATTCGCATTCTATGCCGTTTTTACGCAGATTTTCGGCAAATTCATTACCGTTATAACCATATTTCGCTGTATTCATTGTAATATGAAAAGGGTCGCCCTCTGATAACACAAGCCCTTTGTAATCATTTCTGAAATCCGATATGTATTGCAGATTTTTCAGTATGTCATCTTTTATTTTTTCGTCAATATACTTACAGCACAAATCAAGAGATGCAAGTATAAGATAAGACGGACTTGTTGATGCAAATATACTCATGCACTGTCTTAAAATACGTGCATATTTTTCACTTGATGTATGCAGAACTGCTGAACCTGTCAGACCGACAAGCATTTTATGTGCAGAATCGCAACATATATCAGCCCCGATTGCTATAGGGTGCATATTTTCGGGCATGAATGCAAGATGTCCGCCGTGTGCATTATCTACAAGAAGTACAGCACCGTATCTATGGCATATTTCCGCAAGCGACTTTATATCAGCCATTCTGCCAGTATAGTCGGGAGATGTGACGTACAAACAGCCGTTTTCAGTTGCTTTCAGTTTGTCCTCAACCTGCTGTAAATCAATTCTGCCTGAAAGTATACCTGTTCTGTAGTCGGGCAGAATCCAGTCAACATCAAGATTAAGAAGTGCAGAGGCATTTATAAAAGCCCTGTGAGCGTTACGGACTGCTATAATCTTTCTGTTCTCCTGTTTCATGGCAAAAAGCATTGCCTGTATACATAGTGTTGAGCCTGATACAGAGTAAAAAGATGCTTTTGTATTGTAAAGCATTGACATATTTTTTTCGCTTTCAAGTATTATTCCGTCCGCTTCAAACAAGCTGTCTGCACCCTTTATCTCTGTAATATCATATCTGTAGATACCGTTTTTTCCTTTATGCCCTGGCATATGACAGCGGACTGTATCAGAGGCAGTATATTTTTCAAGAAAATCAACTATCGGTGTATTCATGTTCAGCTCCGTTATATATAGTATTTCAGTATCCTGTAAATGCGCAGTCTTGCCCTTGCCATAGTCGCAGATACGGCTTGTACTGTTACACCAGTATGCTTTGAAATTTCCGTCATATCCATATTTTTATAGTAGTACATAAGTACAATGTTGCGCTGTTTTTCTGTAAGTTCGTTCTGTATCACTTGCACAAGGATTCTTTTAAGTCTGCTGTGTTCTGATTCGCCCTTGCTTTCACCTAAAATAACTCTTATTCTCTCATCAGCTCTGCCTGTAAAAGTTTCGCTGTATGCCTCACGCTTTGACAATGCGTTCACCTCTTTTTTATGATGCTGTATACTGATTATATCATAAATTTACGGATTTTTCAATGGATTACAGTAATTTTTTTCTCAATAATATGAAAAAATTTTATCCTAAATTAATCTTTTAAAAATATCTGTTTTCCTTGACTTTTAACCAATACCAGCAAGAAATCCCCCACCTCTATAGGTGGGGGATGAATTGCG
>CAMWKY010000151.1 GCA_947174965.1 uncultured Ruminococcus sp.
ATATTATATAATGAAGTCGACACATTATATAAATTCTGAAAGGACAACAAAGCTAATGAATGAAAACGAAACAGAATCAATAAAATATGAACAGACTGAAATTATGTCTGAAGAATCTTTACAGTCAAGTGAACTTGAACAGCAACAAGATGATTCAGCAGAAGTCACTTCAAAAAGAAATAAGATACTGGAATTTTTTCAAAAAGGAAGTAATTTTATCAATAATGCCAGCCTTCCTCATTTGCTGATGCGGTTTATTGGTTCATATCTTCTTACGGCATCTTATTTTATATTCAAAAACAGTGTTTTTGCTGAAAGAGAAAACACCATACGTCCGATATACAACTGGAAAGAATATCGTGAAGATGTATCAATATTGGCATTGGTTGTTATTACTGCCCTGATATTTATAATTATAAGCATACTCAAATACAAACTGCCAAGAGTACGTTTTGACGTTTATACCATGATAACGGGATTTGTTTTATTCTCAATATCTTCACTCTGGCGCAATGAAAGTATATATCTTGTAATTGTTCTCACAATACTGACAGCAATATTCGGGTATATTGGTTTCAGATATGAAAGAAAAAATGCTGAAATTAAAATGCCGTTCTGGGCATCATGCCTGATAGTCCTGCTTTTTGCAGTATTCACAGCAACAATTGTCGCTACAACAACTATCTGTCAGTATAAGTCTTATGGAACGTCTTGTTTTGATATGGGCATATTTATTCAGATGTACCATTCAATGATAAACGACCTTTCACTTGTAACAACTTGTGAAAGAGGAAAGTTCCTTTCGCATTTTGCTGTACACTGTTCACCAATATACTATTTATTACTGCCGTTTTATTATTTATTCCCACGTGCGCAGACATTGCTTATTGCGCAGGCAGTTATGATAGCAACAGGCGTTATTCCGCTTATGGGTATATGTAAAAGCTACAGATTTAAAAATTCCTCAATAATATTCTGGGGAATAACATATCTTTTCTGCGCCGAACTTATAAATCCGTGCTATTATCATTTCCATGAAAACGCATTTCTTCCGCCGTTGCTTATGTGGCTTTTCTATTCAATAGAAAAAAAGAAACCAGTACTCATTTATATATTTATGGCACTGGTATTAATGGTTAAAGAAGATGCTCCGATTTATATTGTATGTATCGGACTTTATCTGATTTTCCAGAAAGATAAAAAAGATATAAAGCTACATGGCTTTATAATGGCAGTTATTGCAGGCTTATACTTTGTTATAGTAACATCACTCATGGGAAAATATGGTGAGGGCGTAATGACTTCACGAACATATGGCAATCTTATGATTGACCATGATGCAGGTTTCGGAGAGATAATCAAGACGGTACTGCTTAATCCTGCATATTTCCTTAGTCAGCTTGTAAAAGAAGATACTTTTATATTCTTTATTACAGTAATGATGCCAATTGGATTTATGCCGTTTGTTACAAAAAAATACTCTGTTCTTTGGTTATGTCTTCCGTTTGTACTCATGAATCTTGCAACAGGTTATGGATATGCTTCACAAACAGGTTATCAGTATGTTTTCGGCACATCTACTTGTCTTATATATGCAACAATTGTAAATACAGCTTCTTTGAATACGGAAAAGAAAAAACTTCTCCCACTGTATACGTCAATAGCTACTGTTTATATGGCTGTTTCGTTATTCAGCGGTCGTGTTATAGATAAATATGATTCATATAAAAATAATAGAGAAAGATTTGATAACCGTGATGCTGTAGTGGAGGTAATTCCCGAAGATGCCTCTGTAATTGCTGACACATGGTATCTTCCGACCCTTGCAAACCGTAATGAGATATATGAACTTGGTGACAGTCTCCTTAATGAACCGCTTGGCGTTGATGTTGTTGTAATAAATCCAAATTCAGGCTGGGAGCGTATACAGGAATTTAAAGATAAACTTATTCAGGAAAATTATAGCGAATATTGTGTATTAGAAAGTAATTTTGCAGTATATACAAGACAGGGTTATACACTTCCTGAACGTATTGAGTGAGGTGGAATATGAGTGATAAAATAACAATAATTATTCCGTGCTACAATGAGCAGGAAACAATACCAATATTTGTTGAGGAAATGGACAAGGTATATGCTGAAATGCGTAAAAAGTACAGTATAAGAATGGAATATCTGTTTGTAGATGACGGCTCAAAGGATAAGACACTGAAAGTTCTTAAGGAGTATTCCGAAAAATATCCGCATATCAGCTATATAACATTTTCAAGAAATTTCGGCAAAGAAGCAGGTATGTTCGCAGGACTTGAAAATGCGGACGGTGATTATGTTGTAATTATAGATGCTGACTTACAAGACCCGCCTGAACTTATCGAAGAAATGTACTCCACTATAAAAAATTCTGATTATGATTGCGTTGCATCAAGACGTGTTGACAGAAAAGGCGAATCAAAGATACGTTCATTTTTCGCAAGGTCTTTTTACAAGATAATGAGCAAAATATCAAAGACAAATATAGTTGACGGCGCAAGGGATTTCAGAATGATGTCACGACCTATGGTTGATGCTATTGTTTCACTCCGTGAATACAACCGCTTTTCAAAAGGTATATTTCAGTGGGTTGGATTCAATACAAAGTGGCTTGAATTTGAAAACAGAAACCGTGTTGCAGGCACGACAAAATGGTCTTTCTTTGGACTTCTGGTATATGCGATTGACGGAATTATCGCATTTTCAACCGTACCTCTTGCCTTGTCCTCTATAATAGGAATAATATTTTGCTGTATTTCATTTATTTTGCTTCTCATATTCTTTATACGTGCATTAATATGGGGCGACCCTGTTTCAGGCTGGCCCTCATTGGTCTGCATAATATGTTTCACTTCAGGCTTTATTCTTTTGTGCAACGGAATTACAGGACTTTACGTTTCAAAAATTTATTCAGAAGTAAAAAACCGTCCTCAATATGTAATACGTGAATACAAAAAATGTAAAGATGATTCCGAAAATACAGAAAGTAACTAAGTATATAAAATCTCCCTTACCTTTTGGAATAGATAAGGGAGATTTTTATATGCTGTTATTTTTCTGTTGTTTTGTCGGGATTTTTGCTTTATTTCAGAAATAAGCCCATAATAACACATACAATAAATGTTATAACACCTGTGCCAATTGCTAAAAGAATTTTCTGATACAGATTTTTTGCATTTTCCTGAACTTTTTCTTTTTCAGAGAGAGTTTCTCCGTTTGTAAATGCCACGATTTCACGGTATGTCTGAATGTCATGATTTTTTTTGAATTTCTCTAATTTGAATGCAAAGTACATGGCAATGCAAAATTCCGCAAGCCATATTAATGCCCCTGCAATAGTTCCAAGATATTTCAAAAGCGGAATTGGTGTAATCATCACGAGCAACAGGCAGACAGTAAAAATAATGTCGAGCTTTTTAAATTCCTTGATGTCCTCATTTTTGATTTGAATTTTCATTTCTTCCAAATCTCCTTTAACTAAATTGTCAAGAGAGACTTCAAAAACTTCACTCATAAGAAGCAGACTTTTAATATCAGGATAATTTTTATCGTTTTCCCAGTTTGAAATAGTCTGACGTGATACGAATATACGTTCTGCCAACTGTTCTTGAGAGAGTTGTTTGTCCGTGCGATATTTTTTTATCTGTTTTCCGAGTTCCATTTTTATCCCTCCTGCAATTTCATTATACACGAGATTTTAGGATTCTGCAATCAAAAGTGTTTGACAAATGGCTATTTTGCGATGTAAAAAGTATTTTACATAACAGTTTATCTGTTGTAATCAAGTTTATCTGCTCCGTACATCATGGAATTATTTAAAAGCAGGTCTGTATTTATGTATCTGACAAACTCGTTTGATATATATTTGCCGAAATTTTTCCATACAGTTGCATCATCAGATAATCTTTCTAAGATTGTCACATCAACAACATTTACAACATCATCTGTTCCATTAAGCCACATATCTTCAATGAAACTGCAATACTTTTTTATTTCAGCAGTATTAGTGTTTTGTTTCAGCAATTCAAACAGAGGAACATTTATTTCATCTGCAAAGAAAATATGTGCTGTTAATTTGTTGTAATCTTCATAATGGAGTTTTAAATTTTTAGCTTTTTCAATAAATAATTCTGTAAGTTTTTTTGCGAAAAATTCTTTTGTGTACTTCATTGCAATTATTCCTTACTGATAATTTAATTATAAAAAAAGTCTCTTTGGTGAAAACCAAAAAGACTTTTTACACATTCTTTTCCACTCACAAGAATGTTGGTGCGAGTAATGGGACTTGAACCCATACGTCCTTCGACACACGCCCCTCAAACGTGCCTGTCTGCCTATTCCAGCACACTCGCATTTATTTTTTGCAGTATTTCCTGACTGCTTTATTATTATATCACATAAAAACGGATTTGTCAAGTGTTTTTTGAAAAAAAATAAAAAAATTTTTTGTGCCGTACAGAATTACCATACGGCACATATTTTTTTACAAAGAATTATTTGTTGTTGAGAGTACTTTCATTGAATTGATTGTGTAGCCCTCATTTTTTTCTGTAAGTTTGAACTCAACAGACTTTGACGAAACTTTTGGCAACCATTCAGGCAGTTCATCAATATAATTTACAACAATTGTATAAGTATCGCCATTTTTTGTTGCACCTTTAATTTCAGGTGAGTACGTGTAAGTTACAGGTGCTATCGGTACATTATATGATTTTGTTTCCTCATTGTAATAGAAACGTGATTCAGCCGGACCTACTGTAGTATGATTAAGTGCAGGGAGATTTTCGCCGAAAAGTTTTACTGCATATGATTCAACTTCAACAGCAGGGATTTTCACAACGTCAAAAGTCATTTCATAGTTGCTTATTGCATTTTCTGACATAATCATTGACCATATAGACGCAGTTATTATTTGGTCGGAGGGAAGTTCCGCAGGATTTTCAAAAGAATCAATATCCATAATTACAACAGGATATACGATTGACTCAAAGCCGTTTTTTTTGTTGTCACCCGAAGTATAACCACCAATCATGCTGATTCCCTTTGACACGACTGCAATAAATCCGACACAAGCAAACACAGCGAAAATAACTCCAAATACAGCATAGAAATTCTTTTTGAATTTAGAGCCTGATTCGCTTTCATCATCTGATACTGTCTTTTCGCTTCTTTCGTTGATTATTTCATCAGGGTCTTCATCAAGGATTTTTTCAAGAACAGGTGAAATTCCGAAAGACGTAGCTTCAATGTCTTTTTCGTCATCTTCAATGGCTTCTTCTGTTTCGTCATCATCTGTATATGAGTCGCCGTTTTCTATATCAGCAACAGCTTTTTCAGCATCTTCACGGATATTGTCTATTAATGAGCCTACTGGGTCGGATTCGATTTTATCAGAAATATCATCATCTGTAACTTCTTCAATTGAGAAATTCTCATCATCTTCATCAGCAGTTTTTTCAGCTTCAAGTCGCTTTTGTTCTTCTTCGAGACGTTTTCTTCTGCGTTCTTCCTTACGACGTTTTTTTTCTTCTTCCTCTTTAGCTTTCTTTTCAGCTTTGAGACGCTTTTTTTCTTCCTCACGAGCTTTGCGCTCTGCTTCTGCACGAGCTTTGCGTTCAGCTTCCTCACGAGCTTTGCGTTCAGCTTCTTCACGAGCTTTGCGCTCTGCTTCTGCACGAGC
>CAMWKY010000152.1 GCA_947174965.1 uncultured Ruminococcus sp.
CTTTTAATATATGCTGAATAAGGAGGAAGGATTTTATGAAAAGGTTTATAACAGCAGTTTCAGCAGTTGCACTGTCTGTTACTGCAATATCGGGAATTGTTCAGGAAATACCTGCACTTGCTGATAATCCGCTGGCACAGAATGTTTACACTGCTGACCCTGCTCCAATGGTTTACAACGGAACACTTTATCTGTATACAAGTCACGACAAGGACAATTCCGATTATTTCTATATGCCCGACTGGCAGTGCTATTCTACTACAGATATGCAGAACTGGACACATCATGGCACTGTCCTTTCTGATACAGATTTTGCTTATGCCGAAAAAGATACCGCATGGGCTGCTCAATGTATTGAACGCAACGGAAAATTCTATATGTACTGCCCTCTTTCCAATGCAAGCGGTGGCGGACGTGTTATTGGTGTTGCCGTTTCGGACAGTCCGACAGGTCCGTTTAAGGACGCTATAGGAAAGCCTCTTTTAGGTCCTAACTGGGATTATATCGACCCGACAGTTTTTATTGATGATGACGGTCAGGCATACCTGTATTTCGGAAATCCTCAACTTTATTATGTTAAGCTCAATGATGATATGATTTCATATTCCGGAGAGATTCAAAAGGTTGATATGAGTCAGGGATTTGGCAAAAGTACCGATTCAGAAAGCCGAACAGGTGCGCTTTATACCGAAGGACCTTGGTTTTATAAACGCAAAGACCTTTACTATATGCTGTATGCCGCAGAGGGTATTCCTGAAAATATCAGTTACTCCACAAGTACATCACCTACAGGTCCATGGACTTACAAAGGAGTAATTATGCCAAAGGGTGAAAGCGGTGCTGCATTTACAAATCACTGTGGAGTTGCCGATTACAAGGGTCATTCGTATTTCTTCTATCACAATCAGAGACTTCCCGGCGGTGGAGGTTTTAACCGTTCTGTTGCTGTGGAGGAGTTCAGCTATAACAGTGACGGAACTTTTCCAACTATAAAAATGAGTGAGGGAGGACCTGAACAGCTTGAAACGGTGAATCCATATATAAAGAACGAAGCTGAAAAAATGTGCTTCGAATCGGGTATCGAGACAGAAAAATGCTCAAACGGAGGTATGGACGTTGCAAATATCGAAAACGGTGACTATGTGAAAGTAGCTGGCGTGGATTTCGGTGACGGTGCAGAAACATTTACTGCTTGTGTTGCATCTGCAACAAGCGGTGGAAAAATCGAGATACATCTTGACAGCGTTACTGGTTCAGTGGCTGGAACTCTAACTGTTCCGTCAACTGACGGCTGGCAGACATGGAAGGAAGTTTCAACCAATGTAAGCGGAGCAAAGGGTATTCATGACGTTTATTTCAGATACAGCGGTGGAGACGGCTATCTTTTCAATGTTGACTGGTGGAAATTCGGCAGTAGCAACATTTCGTCAACAACACCTTCTTCAGATGAAATAATTTTCCGTGATACTTTTGAAAGCGGTGTGAACAGCTGGAGTGGCAGAGGTTCAGCTAAAGTTGATTCAACTTCCAAAGCAAAATATCAGGGCGAAAAATCTCTTTTTGTAAGTGGCAGAGAATCATCATGGAACGGTGCAATCAAAAAACTTTCTGATACACTCTTTAAAACAGGAACAGAATATTCATTCAGTGTAAATGTTATGAGTCCTGCTGAAAAGCTCAATACATTCTATCTGACTTTTCAGTATACTGATAAAGACGGTGAAACACACTACGACAAAATAGCCAGAGGCAGTGCAATGGGTGGCAACTGGATTCAGCTTTCAAATACAAATTACAAACTGCCTGATTATGCTGATGATATATGTATCTACGTTGAGACAGAAAGTGGCAAATCAGATTTTTACATTGATGACGCAGTTGCTGCTGTTGCAGGAACTTCCATAACTGGAGCAGGCAATGCAAATAAGGTTATTCTTGGTGATGTTGATTGTGACGGTGTTGTGGACGTGTTTGACCTTATAGCTGCAAAAAAGGGTATTACAGATGGCTTTAAATCTGAGCAGGCAAAAATAAATTGTGATGTTGACAGAAGTGGCGACGTTGTTATATCAGATGTTGTTCTGATTAGTGATTATCTTATTGGCAAAATCAGTGAGTTTCCGAATGAAGAACCGCCTGAACCTGAAACACCAAAATCTGATTTTAACTATGAAGAAAATTTACAATACAAGGCAGCTCCCGATTATTACCTCAATCCTGCTGAAAAACAGGGAAAAGTAATCAATGAGACATACACAGGAATCAATGGTGCAAAGAAACTTAATGTTTATCTCCCGTATGGATATGACGAAAACAAGAAATATAACATTTTCTATCTTATGCACGGTGGCGGAGAAAACGAAAATACAATATTCAGCAATGATGTAAAGTTCAACAATATGCTCGACCATATGATTGCAAACGGCGATATTGAGCCTATGATAGTAGTAACTCCTACATTCAATGGTGGAAGCTGTTCCGCTGAAAACGTATATAAGGAAATGAAAGAAAGTATCGTTCCGTTTGTTGAAGGCAAGTATTCCACATATGCTGAAAATACCACTCCTTCAGGACTTGAAGCATCAAGATTACACCGTGCTTACGGCGGATTTTCAATGGGCGGAGGTTCGGCATGGAATGTTCTTATAAATGATATTGACTATTTCGGATATTTAATGCCCTTAAGTGGTCATTGTTGGGGTGGCGCACAGGCAGTTGCAGATGCAGTTGCAAACTCTAAATATAAAGACTCAACCTATATTCTTGCGGCAACAGGTACAGACGATATAGCTTACGGAAATTTGAAACCTCAAATAGAGGCTATGAAGAAAATGCCTGTATTCACATATACTTCAGACTTCTCTAAAGGCAATCTCTATTTCCTTGAAGCTGATGGACTAACACACTGGTGGGGATTTGTAAGACACTATGTTTATGACGCACTGCCTTATTTCTTCCACGAATAATGGAGGTACTATAAATGAAAATAAACAGAATTACAGCAGTCATTACTTCTTGTATCATGACTTTTACATCAATTCATTTTGCTGTCGGACAGGAAATAAAGGCGGCAGATACCATTGTAATTTCCCCCTACAACGCTTACAAAATAAACGACGGAAAATTTGAGGGCTGGGGAACTTCTCTTTGCTGGTGGGCAAATCGTGTCGGATATTCGGATTCTCTTTCCAATCAGACCGCTGAAGCATTTTTCGGTGACAGCGGACTAAAAATGAATATTGCTCGTTATAATATCGGCGGTGGAGATGACCCGTCCCATACTCACATCACAAGAACTGATTCAGATATTCCTGGATATACAAAGTACAGTAACGGACAGGTAACGTACGACTGGAACGCCGACAGCAGACAGAGAAATGTACTTATGAAATCAATTGATGCCTGCAAAGACGGACTTATTGTGGAAATGTTTTCTAATTCACCGCCTTACTATATGACAAAAAGCGGTTGCAGTAGCGGTAATACCGATGGCGGAAAGAATAATCTGAAAGATGATTGTTATGACGATTTTGCAGAATATTTTGCAACGGTCTGCGAACATTTTCAGAAAGACTGGGGAGTTAATATACAAAGTGTTGCTCCCATGAATGAGCCATATACAAATTTCTGGTATGCAGGAAGTCCAAAGCAGGAGGGCTGTCACTTTGATATAGGAAGTTCGGAATCATTAGTAATAACAGAACTTGACAAGGCAATGAACCGTCATGGTCTTGGAGATATTCTCATAAGTGCTTCCGACGAGACTTCTATCGACACAGCAATTGATGCTTACAATGCTCTTTCAGCTGATGCAAAAAAGGCAGTCGGAAGAATTGATACCCATACATACGGCGGAAGTAAGCGTTCACAGCTTAAAGACCTTGCACTTAAAAATAACATGAATCTTTGGATGAGTGAGGTTGACGGCGGTGCTGTTGCTGGCAAAGACAACGGACAAATGGGTGCTGCACTCTGGCTTGCAGAGCGTATGACAATTGACCTTAACGGCATGAATCCTTCTGCATGGATTCTCTGGCAGGCTATTGACAAGCATATCTGTGCAGCCGGTTTCAATGGAAAAAAAGATTCAGGTATGCCTGATATAAACGGCGGTTTCTGGGGACTTGCCGTTGCAGACCATGACAACGATAATATTATTCTCACAAAAAAATATTACGCTTTCGGACAGTTTTCAAGATATATACGTCCCGGATTCACTATGCTGAACGTTTCAGGAAACAACGTTGCAGCCTATGATGAAAAAAACAATCAGCTTGTAATTGTATGCGTAAATACTTCAGGCAGTAATAAAGATATTGACTTTGATTTGTCTCAGTTTGACAGCGTAGACGGAAATGTCAAAGTCATAAGAACAAGCGGAGATGTTCAGACTGGTGAAAACTGGAAAGAGCTTTCTCCTGTTACAGCAGACGAAAACGGTTTTTCAGCTACACTTCTTGCAAATTCTGTCACCACGTATATAATTGATGATGTTGATATGCTGTCAACAAATCTTGAGGAAATACCACTCTCTGCAAATATGCTGACTGGTTCAGAGTCATGGAAAAATGACAGTGCTACTGACTTCACAAAAACTGTTGACGGAGATTTCAGCACTTATTTTGACGGACTTGGAAACGGCTATGTTCAGATTGATTTAGGAGCTGAATATAATCTTTCAGCTGTAGGTATTGTTCCACGTTCAGGATATTCCTACAGATGCATTGACGCAGTGATTTCCTGTTCTTCCGACGGAAAAAACTGGACAGAAGCCTGCACCATAAAAAACAAGCCGTTTGATGGTCTGAATTACTTCACTCATCTTTCTGCTAACAAGAATATACGCTATATCCGCTATCAGACACCTGCTGGCAAGCCAACTAATCCGTACAACACAGATGCATCATATTGCTGTAATATAGCTGAAATAAAGGTTTATGGCAGTCTTTCGGGATTTGATGACAAAATACCTCTGACTGCTGAAATGGTTACCGGCTCTGCTCCTTGGAATAATAGCAGAAACGACTGTACAAAGGTAATCGATGGCAGGAATGACACCTATTTTGACGGTGTAGGCAATGGCTGGGTACAGATAGACCTTGGTAAAAAGTACAATATAAAAGGTATAGGATTTGTTCCAAGAGAAAAGTATGAGTTTCGCTGTGTTGATGCTGTAATATCAGGTTCGGCAGACGGCAAAAACTGGACTGAACTTTATACTATCAATAATCTGCCTGTTTCGGGTATGAATCATATCACACTTGATACACCTGCAAATCTAAGATATGTGCGTTATCAGGTACCAGAGGGAACTCCTGTAAACAGCTATAATCATGACGATGTTTACTGCTGTAATCTTGCAGAAATAGCTGTTTATGGTACAGAATCAGCTGTTGTTCTTGGAGATGCCAACGATGACGGAAGTCTGACAATTGCTGATATTTTAATGGTTGAGAAATGGCTTCTCGGATACGGCGAAATTACAAACTGGGAAAATGTAAATCTCTGTAAAGATGAAAGAATTGATGTATTTGATTTTTGTCTGCTTAAAAAAGAATACATCAGACAAGAAGAAAAATAACAATTAGTCCTGAAAAAGCACACCAACTGGGTGTGCTTTTTTTATAAAAACTTACAATTTTTGTATCAAAGATGTATTCACGACTTATATTTACTGAAAGTGAAAT
>CAMWKY010000153.1 GCA_947174965.1 uncultured Ruminococcus sp.
CGTATAACAACGCTATTCTCATTTTTCTTATTGTATCTTATAATAATACACAAATAAGAATAGGAGAATTGATTATGTTCGGAATGGTCAGAAAAGTAAAACATGAGGTACGTGACCGTACAATATATATGGAAGTTTTCGGGGATAATAAAGTTTCTTATCGTGTAACGGCTGGAAAAGTTTATATCAATGGCGAAGATGTCATTACATATGGTGTTGAAGTTGAAGATATAAAAAAGGGCGAATATGAAGCTATTGCAGATTTTTCCCGTGATATTGAAGATGCTGTTGATTTTGCGGAGATGCTTATTGCAAGCAAGACAAGACCTGCTCAAATTTACACAAAAGCACTGAATTATCTCTGGATTTCCATTTGAACAGAGGAGTAAAAAAATGAAAAACTATAACAACAATAAAAATCCTGAATTTCTGAATGAATATCTTGTGCATATAAAAGTTGTAAAAATGCACTCTGAAAGAACTGTTCAGGAATATTATCTTGATATAAGACTTTTTCTTAAATATATTTACAATATTCTTCATGATACTGGAAAAAGCATTGATGATACAGATATTTCAGATATGACAGCAGAGGACTTACAGAAAATCACACTGACTGATATATACAACTTTGTTTTCTATACGGCAGACGAACGAAACAACTCCGACAGAGCAAGATACAGAAAAATATCTTCTTTAAGGAGTTTTTTCAAGTATCTTACAAAAGTTGCACATCTTGTAAAAGATGACCCGACAAAAGATATTGAAGTTCCCTCGCCAAAAAGCAGTATGCCGAAATATCTCTCACTCAATGAAAGCATGAGACTTTTAGAAGCATCAAGCGACAGTGAATCTGTTCGAAACTTCTGCATAATCACACTTTTTTTAAACTGCGGTATGCGTTTGAGTGAGCTTATCGGGATAAATATTTCCGACGTTGATTTCCTTGAAAATAAAATGCGTGTTCTTGGAAAAGGCAAAAAGGAGCGTATGGTATATCTGAATCCTGCCTGCATCAGTGCATTGAAAAATTATCTTGAAATACGTACAAGAAACCGCAAGGCAGAGAACGAGCCTGCTCTTTTCATAAGCAATCAGAATAAACGCATATCAAAAAGACGTGTTCAGCAGATTGTTGAGGAAACACTTAAACTTGCAGGGCTTGACGGTAAAGGTCTTACCACGCACAAATTACGCCATACCGCCGCAACTCTCATGTATCAGTATGGTGATGCCGATATTCTGATACTGAAAGAACTGCTCGGACACTCCAACACTGCAACAACAGAGATATATACACATCTTGATAACGAAAGCGTGAGACAAGCTGTTGAAGAAAATCCGCTTGCAAATATCACAATGAAAAAATTCTGAATTATTATCGGACAAGGGGTTTTTTATGCAGAAATTAACAAAAAAAATGCACTTCTATTTATTCAAGTTCGCATTGAGATTGACCATATTCGGCGTAATGATTGCACTTTATATAAAAGATAAAGTCAGATTCTATCAGTATACTATAACTTCCATAAAAGGCGGTATAAACTTCATGCACTTAATGTGGGCGGTTTTTATGTGCCTTATGATTTCCCATATTTTCCCGACAAAAGTAATATCAATGGGGTGCGGAAAAATGGTGAAAACAAACTTTGTACCTGTTCCGAACTATTCAGAAACAAAACTTATGCAGTTTGTACATGAAAGAAATATAAAAGCGTGGAAATCAATGATAGCATGGCTTTCTGGAAATTTCGTTATCGGCATATTATATTTCCTGAAAATTATCGGAAATGCTGAAATTCTGCTTATATCAGGATTTTATTTTGTGAGTGACTATATATGTATACTTATTTTCTGTCCGTTTCAGACTTTCATACAGAAAAATAAGTGCTGTGTGAATTGCAGGATATACGACTGGGGGCATTTCATGATGTTCACTCCCCTGCTCCTGCTCCGTACTTTCTACGGCTGGACGTTGTTTTTCATGGGTGCAGTAGTTATAATCCGCTGGGAATATATGCTTGCAAAATACCCCGAACGCTTCTGGGAAGGCTCAAATCAGACTCTAAGATGCGAAAACTGCAAGGACAAGACCTGCTATACAAAAAAAGAAACAGCTAAAAATTTTGCAAAAGTATTTAAAATAAAATGACGAAAAAAGACAGTCCGAAACAATTTCAGACTGTCTTTTTATTATATGTGACCAGACCGATAAGCCGAGTTCTGTCGAGTGTGACAATTTATCTAGACTTATCGTCGCCGATAAGTTCAAGCCGTCATTACTGAATATCCGCCGAGCAAGCGTTGAGACATTCAGCACCAATAGACGTTGCATCAGGTAGGGTTTACATAGCAATGCAGTCTCCTGCACTCTGGTGAGCTTTTACCTCGCCTTTCCACCATCACCCGTAAAAACAGGCAGTTTATTTCTGTTGCACTTGCCCTAAGGTCGCCCTCGGCTGCCGTTAGCAGTTACCTTGCTCTATGATGCTCGGACTTTCCTCATAAACTAAAGCGTTCATGCTGTCACATAGTCTGCTCACAGTATTATTATATCACATTCTTTGTTGATTGTCAATTCTTTTTTGAATTTTATTTTGCTTTAAGCGGAAGGTCGGACTGTTTTATCATTTTTGCCTCTATCTGCTGAATTGTTATAGCGTCAAGACCTGTTACACCTACAGAGCCGTCAACATCTGCATTTATAGCTCCCTGCGGAGAAAGTGCATATTTATCTTTGTTTCCTAATGCCTGTATTATTGCCGTTGCATCTGCAATATTGACTGCGCCGTCGCAGTTTGCATCACCCCAGAGAATCTTGCCTGCTCCAGACGGTGTGTTTGTTCCTGCTGATGTGCCGTCAGGTTCAGTTCCCCATACAAGAACATCATCTGCATAAAGTGTGATTTTATCGGTGATTGCTGAAGCATCATTATCATCTTCAAAACTTACAAGGTCTGCATAACTGTAGTCGTTTGCTGAATCCCATACAGTATCATAAGTTTCAGGATTCATTTTATTAAGCAAGCCGAACTGATATACACGACTTCCATAAAAATCGCAGTTCTGCCATGAAATCTCAACATAATATGTGCCTTTATCATCATATTTTACAGGTTCAGAAATTACAGCCTGATTTTTGCCATCAGTAAAACTTTTCTCCTGGTCGTAGTCAACACGTGTTTCAATAAAGCTTATATCCTCACCGATTTTCTGCTGTTCTGCTATGTTGAAATAGTATCTTGCTTTAAGATTGCTCTCAAATTTCGGCGGATTTACTGTTCTGTTGTGAACGACAATTTTAATTTGAACGCCTGCATCTGTTTCCTGATTTTTACCGCCTGAAATATAAAGTCCTGTCGGTATCGGATTACCGTCTGCATCAACCTGCTCATATCCTTTGGCATTTTCAGACATATCAAAATCAGGTCTTACATAGTTTTCCTTTTCATATTTCTTGCCCTTTGCACCGTAGAAATGGTAAAGACCTGCCAAATCTCCGCATATTCCTGCATTATAGTCGTCTGTTACTTCGTTGTAGATGTAGTCTTTTGTTATATCACTGTGGAAATCCTTTAAATCCGGACCGCCAACCAATGCACCCCATAATGTGTGTACCTGAGTTGTTGGGTCGTCCATACTTTGAGTAGGCGAGCAGTGTGAGGAACGGTGGTGCGGTTGTGAAGCGTAGTTGTTGCCATATCCTACGATATATGAATATCCCATAGGGTTATCGCCGAGAATATATGACATCTGAGCTTCTGCCCATGGAAGAAATGTTTCGTCACCTGTAGTTTTTGCGTAAACACAAGCGCAAAGTCCTGCTGATGTATTGTAACGTGCAGAGCCGTAACCTGAAACTACTGCCCAGCCGTTCGGGGATTTTGCAATAAAGTCACTGCTTGTATCGCTGTCTTTGAGAGCAGGAATTTCATCATAAGTCATAGGGGTATTCCAGACAAGATCGTCCATGCCGAAATATTTATGACCGTGAACAGGCTCATAACCCCATTTTGATGTATCTGTATTTTCGGAACAGCCTGACCAGAACTCAAGATTATAACGGAATATATACCAGTCACGAGCAGTATTTGTAACAGGTGCAAGCTTTGCGAATACTCCGCCCCATACAGTGTCCCAGCAATGTACCCATATATTCTGCCAGCAATTGCCCGTATCAGTGATAATGCGTTTCATATAGCCAGTGTATGGGTGTGCGCCTTTTTCGGTTGTGATTGTTTCGTCTACTGCGATAATATCGTTGATATAGTCGTAATTTTCAGTACAGTAGTAAAGCCATACTGCCGCCCATGCAAGTTCGTCATAGTCATAGCTTGATGTATAGAATCCGCCGTCATATCCAAGACTTGTTGCTGTTGGAGTTGTACCGATTTCCCAATCCTCCGTATGAGTTTCAACGGCAAAATCATACAGTGCAAGTGCATAATCAAGACATTTCTTTGCATATTCAGGGTCAGTATCTTTGAAGTTGAGATAATTTACAGCAAGTGAAGCCGCTGCTCCTGCACACTGGTCTGATGCCGGCATTTCAGTAGTTGCAAAATATGCTGGTCGTTTTACTCCGCATGATGAAGATGCAACAAATGTTCCGTCAACCTGCAATTCAGGCGGACACCAGTAGTTATGGTCGTTGTTTCCCTCGCCTACCTGGTAGCAGTAGGCAACAACTTTTCCGTCGTCATCAAGAAATGTTGCTTTCATGAAATAATCGTTAATCCAGCGAAGTTCGTCCTCAACGTGCTTGTCAAGACCCATTTCCTTGTAAGCGTCACGGAACTCATAATATCCCCAACCTACAGTAGATGCAGAATAACTTCCAGGGAGTCCGAATTTTACATGGTCTCCTGCATCATGCCAGCCACCAGTTAAGTCAATTGTGCCGTTGCCGTTGGGGTCAAGATATTTTTTGTTTGCCTTGATGAAATCTTCGGACATATTAACTCCGACATAAAGACCTTCTGCTTCACTTTCTCCGCCGTCGCCTTCACCTTCGTATGAGCCAAGCCCATTGTCTTTGCCGTCGTCATCTTTGTCGCCGTTGCCAGTATTTACAGTCGGCATTGGTGACATAGGCTGTAGCGGAATTTCAGCATCTTTTACATGACAGTTTCCACGCCATGAATAATAGCCGTCGTCTGCAACCTCGTCACCGCATTTATTCGCATCATAAAAGCAAAGTGTAAGCTGTAAAGCCTCTGCATAGTTGTGATAGTTATTCGGCTCATCAGTAACAACAGCGGAATTTGCCGTAAACGTACTGTTTGTAAGCAACATTGCTGATGCCGAAATACAAGCAATTGATTTTTTTAAATTCATAACATTTCCTTTCTTAATCAATGATTTCTTTTTCTCTTAATCTTTCAAAAACAAGATTATATCCGTCGTTTCCATCTCTAAGAGAGCGATTTACTCTGCTTATAGTTGCCGTGCTTGCACCTGTTTCATTTACAATGCTGTTATATACACGATGTTCGTCGAGCTGTTTTGCAACCTGCAATCTTTGTGCAAATGACTTTAATTCGATATGTGTGCAAAGGTCATCAAAAAACTTATAGCAGTCCTCAACTGTTTCAAGTGTAAGAATAGCTTCAAATAATAAATCCATATTTTCATTTTTGATTTTTTCAATCATAATTTAAAACTCCTGTTCAGAAAATAAT
>CAMWKY010000154.1 GCA_947174965.1 uncultured Ruminococcus sp.
GATATTGATAATGCGTATGAGCAGTTCCTGTTGATTAAGAAATATTTTTATAAGACAAGCGGAAATCCTGTTTTTCATTTCATCGTTACATATAATGCGAGGACTACATGGGGTGATAATATTGAAAAAGCTGAGTACATAAGTCGTAGTATTGCATCATACTTTTCGAACAAGTTTCAGTTGGTCTGGTGCATTCATAAAAAGCCGTGTTCTAAAAAATACGGCGGCTGTGCTTCTGTATACCATGCTCACTTTGTGATGAATTCTGTAAGTTACATAGATGGTAAGATGTTCAGTAGCAGTTATGCAGAGATATATGCCTTTCTTGACTACATAAAGAAAGTAACAGGGGATAAGTCCTGGATTGTGCAGTACGGTTCTGATAAGGACAAGCATTATGAGGTTGATGAAGATGACATATAAGTGTAATTTAACATGAAATGAATTATATTTTATTTCAATGTTTTTGTATGTTATAATGTGCTTCACATTCTGCTTTTTACTGAATCGTCTGATACTAAGCTGATTTATCCCATAGAATCGTGGTTTTCAGAAGTCTGAAATCAAAAAATGCCTGAAATGCGAGGTCTTAAAAAATATCTGTTTTTTTGTTTTTGGTAGAACTTTAGTAGAAATTTTGGAAACAATTTCTGCAATGTATAATATAATGTGGAATAAAAAACAACGTAAAATCAAGGAAAATTAACTCTAACGCAAGTTTGCAGTCAACACGAAAATATAATATGTGGAACATACGGTTCTGAACTGTTCTGTATTGATTTTTTGTGGTTAATTTTAAATGAAAAAATTTAATAACGTGGTAAATCCTGCTGCTGACAATAAGGTTTTACAATTATTTAGCGTTTCTGATTATCAATCAGAGGCGCTTTTTTTGTTGCCTTAAATTAAATACAGGAGGTCGTGCTATGCCTGAAAATAAAACTATCTATCCTAATGACAATCAGCTGTCGCTTGAAGCCAACGGACTTTTGTCTGCAATGCTGAATATACCCGAAAGAGATTATCACACGGCAGAGGAACTTTGTATGTTCTCAGAATGCGATTCGCTGAAAACTATCAGAACTGCTCTTGCTGAACTTAAAGACAAGGAATATATAATTTGCGTGGACGGAAAATATGCTGTCAATAAACTCAGAATTCCGTCTATGAAATTTGTTTGAGGTGAGAGAAATGGCAAATAAAAAGAGAAAAGAAAAAACACAGCCATCAAGTGTATGCAGGGTGAATAAAAATTCCAACTACACTGTGATGAGCAATTTTCACCTGCGTTCCAGAACGCTGGGTCTGAAAGCTGTCGGTCTGCTCAGTAAAGTTCTTTCCCTTACGGACGAATGGGACTATTCCATTGCAGGACTTGCTTCAATATGCAAAGAGGGTGAAACAGCAATAAAATCTGCTCTTGCTGAACTAAAAGACCGTGGCTATCTGACTGTCACCAAACTCAAACCGAATCAGACTAAAAGCGGACGCATTGAGTATGTCTATGATTTTTATGAGTATTCTGCAAAAGATGACCCTAATTCACCGGAATATGATGACGGCAGCGACAAGAAAAATGATAATATCGAAAAGAATGGAGATTCAACAGGCAATGTTGAAAACTCCAAAAAAATTTATTTTCAAGAGGCAGAAAAACAAGGCATAGAAAATCTACCGCTTGAAATTCTACCTGTAGAAATTCAACCGACAGAAAATCAAGGGCAATTAAATAACAATAATAAAATACCAAAAAAAGAATTACTTAGTAATCAAATAACTATCAATCAATCTTTCCAGCCGCAGACCTCAAATTCGCAGAGTTTTCAACACTCAGGCATAAATCCGATTGATGAGATTGAAAGAATTCAATCGCTTAAAGAAAAACGTGAGGAAACAGAATATTACATCAAGTATAACATCGAATACGACTGGTATGAAAGTTTCTTTGCTGATATTAAGGACAATTCCGATGAAAGAGGAAAAATCACATACGCAGCAACTATGTCCGAAATTGATATGATTCTTGAAATTATCGTCAATGCAATCTGCACTGAAAAGAAAACAATCCGTATCGGCAAAGAAGATAAATGTCAATCTGTAGTGGAGAGCAGATACAAAAAGCTGAAAATGAAGCACATCGAGTATGCTCTCAAATGCCTTATGCTTAACACAAAAAACATTAAGAATCCAATATCCTATCTGCAAACTGTACTTTACAACGCAAGTTTTACCTGTGATTTTGCGGAAAGCAATGAACTGAAAAATATAGACCCTGCCCTGTTTATCCCCGAACAGTTCCACAATGAAGAATTTAAGGAGAAGTATTATGAGAATACGGCTTTCCGTCCGAAAAAACACAATGACTGGTGACAGACATCACTCTGAAGGGAGGTGATTTTATGGCAAAGACACTTGTAACGCTTGACAGAAAACTTGTCAACTATGCAAACATCGTTTCTATCTCGGTAGAACCGGGCGATTATCTGGGTGATGACGGAGAAGATTCAAGAAACGTTTACGGACTTATCGCATTTGATGTGACAAATTCTATGCACGTTCTCGGTGTGTTCGATGACAGATTAAAGGCAGTTGAAGCCCATAACAAGTTGAAAAGCTGGCTTGAATGTGAAGCATTCGGGGTATATGACCTTAATGCCGAGGGAGATGATTAACTATGCCGACAGATTTTGAACGTGGAACGAAAAAGACCATTGACATCTCCGTAAAAACTGAAAGAATAACGTCTGATATTCTTAAATTGGCTATGCAGGAGTTTCTGAACGGCAAGGCTGAGAAAAAAGGAAAAATGTCCTTTTCACAGCTTGAAAACAAGTCAAACGGCAAACTTGACAGCATTGAGGTAAACAACAGCAATATCGGTGATTTTCTCAATACTGCAAGGAAGTATGACGTTGATTTTGCTCTCAAAAAAGACAAGTCCACAAATCCGCCTACATATCACGTTTTCTTTTCAGCAGGCAGAAGCGATAATTTTCAGAAAGCCTTTTCCGAATATGCAGATAAGGTGCAGAATAAAATCGTCAATCGTGGTGAAATAAGCCGTGAACAGCTGAAAAAACAGGCTCGGAAAATTGAGAGCAAACCTCGTAGACAGCAGAAACAGCGTGAAAAATCAAAGGAGAATATGCGATGAAATGGCTAAAAATAGAGCCAAAGGCTCGTTCAGACTTCACTCATCGGAGGTGTTTCAATGCAGATTAACAGCAAAAAAATTAAGGAAATTTTTCTTTCCTGTCTGCCTTATTTGATTTTTGCCTATACGGGCAACAAAATCGGCTATGCGTTCAGAATTGCGGAGGGCAGAGATATTTCGGAGAAACTTCTGCCGTTCCTCAACGGTATCGGTGCTTCGTTTGCCAAAGTTCTTCCCAGCTTAAATCCTGTGGATATTCTTGTGGGTATTGCTGTTGCAGGAATTATGAAAGCGGTTCTGTACATCAAATCCAAAAACCGAAAAAAATTCAGACAGGGCGAGGAATACGGTTCGGCAGTATGGGGTACTCGAAAGGATATTGAGCCGTATATGGATTTGGTGAGATTCGCCAACAACGTGATACTGACTATGACAGAGTTTCTGACAATGGGCAGACCGTCACACCCGAAGTATGCACGAAATAAGAATATTCTTGTGATTGGCGGTTCGGGTTCAGGTAAGACGAGGTTTTTCGTCAAGCCGAATTTAATGCAGATACACTGCTCCTACGTTGTGACTGACCCGAAAGGCACGGTACTTGTGGAATGCGGTAAAATGCTTAAACGAGGCAGACCTAAAAAGGACGAAAAAGGCAATGTCATTAAGGACAAGGACGGAAAAACCGTATATGAGCCGTACAAAATCAAGGTATTCAACACAATTGACTTTGCAAAGTCAATGCACTATAACCCATTCGCCTATATATCCGAAAAAAATCGTGAAAAAGATATTCTGAAATTCGTTGAAGTGCTGATAAAAAATACTTCATCTTCACAACAGCCAAGCGGTGATGATTTTTGGGTGAAGGCGGAAAAACTGCTGTACACCGCATATATCGCAATGATTTTTACTCTTTCTCCTGTTGAGGAAAGAAACTTTGAAACGCTGATTGATATGATAAACTGCTCTGAATGCCGTGAGGACGATGAGGACTTCAAAAATGCTGTTGATATTCAATTTGAGTGTCTGGACAACTGGCTGAATAAGGTTGAAATCCCCACAGATGATGAGGACTATGAGGATTATCTCTTTATGAACGAGTTCCCTCCCTCTGATGAGCAAAGACGTATTGGGACATTTGCGGTAAAACAATTCAAGGCTTACAAGTTAGCAGCAGGAAAAACGGCTAAGTCGATTTTAATTAGCTGTTCAACACGACTTGCACCTTTTGCCATAGATGAGGTACTGGAGATTACGAAATATGACGAACTGCACCTTGATAAACTGGGTGATGAGTTATCGGCATTGTTTGTTATTATCTCCGATACCGATGCCACATTCAATTTTTTGGTGGCAATTATGTATTCACAGATGTTCAATCTGCTCTGCACTAAAGCTGACAACAGCAAGGGTGGCAGACTGACATATCACGTCCGCTGTCTGCTCGATGAGTTTGCCAATATCGGTGAAATTCCACAGTTTGACAAGCTGATAGCGACTATCCGAAGCCGTGAAATTTCAGCAAGTATTATCCTGCAAGCAAAGTCGCAGTTAAAGGCGATTTACAAGGACAATGCCGATACAATCGAGGGAAACTGCGATACAATGCTGTTTCTCGGCGGCAAGGAAAAGACTACGCTGAAAGAAATTTCTGAATCGCTCGGCAAAGAAACTATCGACAGTTTCAATACCTCCACAAATCGTGGACAATCCGAAAGCTATGGTATGAACTATCAGAAACTCGGCAAGGAGTTGAAGTCGCAGGACGAACTGGCAGTAATGGACGGCGGCAAATGTATCTTACAGCTTCGGGGAGTACGTCCATTCTTCTCGGACAAGTACGATATAACACGTCACGAAAACTATCATCTTCTGCTTGATGCAAATCCCAAAAACGAGTTTGACATCGAAAAGTTTGTAAGTGAAAGAAAGAGGATGCGTTTCAAACCGTCAAAACGGGATACATTCACAAAATATGAAGCGAACGTGACAGATAATTCAGTCGATTAAGGCTGACAGCGAAGAATCCGAAAAAAAGAAATAATCGGGTGAAGCTGAAATACTGATTTTATTTGATTTAAGGAGTTTTTTACAATGGAAAACAAAAACATTTCTGCTGTTTCCACAGCACAGACAACAAACGCAAACACAGGCAAGCACAAGTGGCTCACTAAGGGCAGTAAGTTTGCAAAGAAAGCAATGATGATGCTCACAATCGCAGGCTGTATGGCTATGATGTGTTCCACAACGGCATTCGCAGCAACAGGTGTTGTAGATACAAGCAACTTTATCACAACAGCCTGCACAGTCCTCAAATCCGTTATCTGCCTTATCGGTGGCGGTGTCGGAGTTTGGGGCGTTGTCAACCTCCTCGAAGGTTATGGCAACGACAATCCGGGTGCGAAAGTACCATAGTGATATAGAAGTTTTTGATTTTTTAATATAGACCGCATAACACAGCGTTATGCAGTCCTGCCATATTTTCCTGTTTC
>CAMWKY010000155.1 GCA_947174965.1 uncultured Ruminococcus sp.
ACATAGTAAAGACTATTTTTATCATTTTCCCACAGAAACAGCAGATTTGTCGGCTTGTTTTTATCAAAATTCTTGTAATCACAAGGATTATAATATGCTATTTTTTCTCCTGAACAGAAAATTTCAACTTTTACACTATTATCATGAAATCCAATTACTTCTGTATATTCAATGGTATATGATTCATTAAGGTTATTTTCCAATGTATAACTTTCAGTCTGAAATTCCTGCTGTTCAGCAGAAACTTCATTCATTATCCCACAGAAATTATCAATTGTTTTCAAAAAAACGTCAGCTTTTTCACATGATGTAAATGATGATAAAAAAATTATTGTCAGAAAAACCCCTAAAAATTTTTTCATAATTATCACCTTAAACTGACTAACTTCTTGCCTGTTCTATAAGTCGGACTATATCATTATAGGTTGCAAAAATCATTATACCAAACAAAAGCACCATTCCGGCAAGATGAACATATCCCTCATGTTCAGGCTTTACAGGTTTACGTCTGATAAGCTCAATAAAGCAGAAAATCAGTCGTCCGCCGTCAAGCCCAGGAATCGGAAGAAGATTGAATATGCCAAGATTTATGGTAATAAGTGCAGTCATATATACAAGATTGAAAACTGCATCTTCTGTACTTTCAGCCTGTTGAGTTGATTCATTTATAGCAGTAACAACCCCGACAGGTCCTGACATCTCGTCTTTGCTGAGTTTGCCTGTAATCATCTGTTTAAGAGACATTCCAACAATATGACCCATAGACTTAAATATATCACCTGAACAGTTTATAACTCTTGCAACTGTCTTTTCTTTTGTGACAAGTCCGAAATCAATAGTACTGCCTGACTGTTCATCATGAAAAACTACATCATTTAATATTACCTTCTGTCTGTCACGTCTGACAACCAAATTATGTTTGTCTGTCTTTGAAGTTGAGAACATATAGTTAAGGTCAAGAATACTGTAAATTGCCGTGCCGTCCATTTCAATAATAATATCATCATGTTTCAGACCTGTTTTATAGCTCTCCGCATAGTATGTCACTGAACCGTCGTCATTTTTGATACCGCTGAAACCTTGTATCTGCGTTGTAGGAATCGAATCAAACATAGATGTCATAACAATAACCATGATAAAGCCAAGTATGAAGTTCATGACTGCACCCGCAACAAGAACAATCATTCTTTTCCATAATTTTGCATTGCGGAAACTTCGTGGGTCATCTCCTGAACTGTCCTCACCCTCCATTGCACAATATCCGCCAACGGGCAGAAGTCGCAGAGAGTATTTTGTTTCGCCGATTTGTTTCTGTACAATTTTCATTCCCATTCCTATTGAAAATTCCAGAACTCTTATTCCGCTGAGTTTTGCACAGATAAAATGCCCGAACTCATGAACAGTCACAATAAGACCAAATATAAGCAATGCTATAATTATACCCATATTAATTCCTTTCTAAAGCTATAATATTTCTGACGTATTCCCTTGCTTCCCTGTCAGATTTCATTACATCATCATATCCCGATATAGTCGTAAACTTGAATTTATCAAGTACAGACGAAACTATCTCTCCAATCTGTATAAACTGAATTTCATCATTTAAAAATGCCTTTACAGCTTCTTCGTTTGCGGAATTTACAAGACACGGATAAGCACCGCCAAGAGAAATTGCTTTTATTGCAGAATTAAGGCACTTGAAAGTATCATAATCAGGCTTTGCAAATGTAAGTGTGCCGTAATCGGTAAGTGAAAGCGGTTTTGTAGGACATTCCAGTCTTTCGGGATAAAGAAGTGCATACTGTATCGGGATTTTCATATCAGGTACACCCAGTTGTGCTATAACTGCAAAATCCTTGTATTCAACAGCAGAATGTATAACACTCTGGCGGTGTACAACAATCTCAATCTGTTCAGGTTTGAGTTCAAAAAGCCACTTTGCCTCAATAAATTCAAGTCCTTTATTCATAAGTGTTGCGGAATCAATAGTAATCTTGTTTCCCATGCTCCAGTTAGGGTGATGAAGTGCATCAGACTTTGTGACGGTTTTTAATTTTTCATATGAATATCCATAAAAAGGACCACCTGAAGCTGTAAGAATAATCTTGTTGAGCTGTTCACGCTTATTTCCCTGCAAACACTGAAATATTGCGGAATGTTCGCTGTCAACAGGGTATATCTTAACACCCTTTTTCTTTGCAAGTGACATTACAAGTTCACCGCCTGCAACAAGTGTTTCTTTGTTTGCAAGTGCAATGTCTTTTCCTGCATTTATAGCAACCAGTGTCGGGAGAAGTCCGACCATTCCCACAACAGAATTAAGCACTATGTCATTTTCATCAAGTGATGCAATTTCACAAAGTCCGTCCATTCCGCAGAGGATTTTTATATCAGTATCAGCAAGACGGCTTTTCATTTCAGAATACTTGTTCTCATTATATATTCCTACATATTTCGGCTTGAACTTTCTTGCCTGCTCCTCCAGCATATCAACACTGCTGTGTGCGGAAACTGCAACAACTTTAAAACCGTGTTTTTCGCATACTTCCAGTGATTGAGTACCTATTGAGCCTGTTGAACCTAAAATTGAAACCTTTTTCATAATATTATATCTCCTTATGAGGATAATTATGTATTTTTGTTATAAAGAAAGGCAACGTCATTGTCGCCTTTCATTCATAATTATTCCACTTATTTGATTAATAAATTCAAGAATACAGAAAATGCTGGCAGCACAAACAGAACACTGTCAAATCTGTCCATAAATCCGCCATGACCTGGCATGATTTTACCGTAATCCTTGAAACCAATCTGCCTTTTTACCATAGATGCCGATAAATCACCCAGAGTTCCCACAACTGCACATACTGCTCCTGCAATTCCAAAAAGAATATAGTTTATTTTGCACGGAGTATCAGCAATAATTTCTTTATAAACAAAAAGTGCTATCACAAAGAAAACAGCAGTAGAAACAATGCCACCGATAAATCCCTCAACAGTCTTTTTCGGACTAATTTCTGGACAAAGTTTATGCTTTCCAAGTGCGACACCCGTGAAATAAGCACCTGAATCGGCAATCCACGCTCCACACAAACCCATTAATATAAGAAATACGCTATGTGGTAAATCATTCAGTCCAATTATACACATCATTGAGCGAGGTATCATGAACATACACGCAAGTACAAAGAATATTTGTGTATACTGTATCTCCTTATGCTTTTTCAACCATACTGCAAATATCACAAATACACACAGAAATTGCAGTGAGTACAATATAGTGCTGACAATAACATAATGGCTGAAAGCATCGTAGTGTAAACTGATTAAACTATTTAAAATATTCCTTATTGGTTCACCAATTGCAAAAAATTCTGCTGTTATCAGAATTGGATAGCACTTTTCAAGTTTAACCGCCCTGATAAGTTCAAACAGCATTATTGCTATTACAACCGCAACAGCTATTGGCAGAACTATTGTTTCGTGCAGACAAAGCACTGTTACTGCGACTGCAATTCCGACAACTGCCGAGATAATACGTGTAAGCAAATCACACACCTCCGAAACGGCGGTTGCGTCTGTCAAATTCAATAAGTGCCTTGTCAAGTTCGGCAGGAGTAAAGTCAGGCCAAAGAATGTCCGTGAAGTAATATTCCGCATAGGCACACTGCCATATAAGATAGTTTGACAGTCTCAATTCGCCCGACGGACGTATTACCAAATCAACATCAGGAAGACCCTTTGTATAGAGTTCATTCGCAACAGACTGCTCCGTAATATCTTCGGGACGTATTTCACCGTTTACAGCCTTTTGTGCAAGTATGCGTGCAGCGTGTGCAATTTCATCACGTCCGCCATAGTTTACCGCCATCATAAGATTCATTTCAGTATAATGTGCTGTATCTTCTTCCAGCTTAATCATTTTCTCCTGCAAATCTTCATCAAATGCAGACTTGTCGCCAAGAAAAATCATTCGTGTATTTTCACTCAGAAAGTTTCGTACATCAACAATATATTCACGGAACAAATCCATAATAGTATGTATTTCGTCATCAGGTCTTTGCCAGTTTTCAGTTGAAAAAGCGTAGAAAGATATGTTCTTTAAGCCTATATCCTTGCAGTAGCGGACAATCTTCTTGAAATTTTTTGCTCCCTCTTTGTGACCGAAAGGACGTGGCAGACCTCTTTTCTTTGCCCACCTGCCGTTGCCGTCCATGATAAAACCGACGTGTTCGGGAAGTTTTTCGGGCAATGTTATAACGTCTTCTTTTTTACCGAATATAGCCATATTACACCGTCATGATTTCCTTTTCTTTTGCTGTAACAGTCTTATCAGCATCAGCGCAGTATTTGTCTGTCAAATCCTGAACTTTCTTTTCGCAGTCTTTGAGGTCGTCCTCTGTAATTTCAGAATTTTTCTTCATAGCCTTAAGCTTATCCATAGTATCACGGCGGATAGAACGTATTGCTACCTTTGCATCTTCACCGATTTTCTTTACACTCTTGCAAAGCTCTTTACGTCTTTCCTCTGTAAGCTGTGGAAATGTCAAGCGGAGGACACTACCGTCATTTGTCGGGTTAATACCGATGTCGGAAGCCTGAATAGCCTTTTCGATAAGCTTCAGGCATGATTTGTCCCAAGGCTGAATTACAAGTATTCTTGCCTCTGATACAGATATACTTGCTAACTGTGCAACGGGAGTCGGCGAGCCGTAATAATCAACCTGAACTTTGTCAAGTATGGCTGGATTTGCTCTGCCTGCTCTGATTGCTCCAAATTCCTTGTCAAGATTAGCAAGACTTTTTGTCATTTTCTCTTTTGCATTGTTAATAGTTGCTTTCATAGTTAAAAATTCCTTTCATTAATCATTAGATACAACAGTACCGACATTTTCACCCATAACAGCATCATAGATATTATCAGGACGACTTAAATCAAATACAAGCATCTTCATATTATTATCTCTGCACATTGTAGCGGCTGTACTATCCATAACACCAAGATTTTCACTTAAAACCTGTGCAAAAGTAAGTGTATCATATTTTTTTGCATCAGGATATACATGAGGGTCTTTGTCGTAAACACCGTCTACCATAGTAGCCTTAAAGTAAATATCTGCCTGAATTTCAGCAGCACGGAGAGAAGCGGCTGTATCTGTTGAGAAAAACGGATTGCCTGTTCCGCAGCCGAATATAACAACTCTTCCTTTTTCAAGGTGACGGACTGCTCTGTTGCGGATATAAGGTTCAGCTACCTGCTGCATTGAAATTGCAGTCTGGACACGCACGTCACAACCAAGCGATTCAAGAACATCTGCAACAGCAAGTGCATTCATTGCAGTTGCAAGCATACCAATATGGTCAGCACGTGTTCTGTCCATTGTTCCGCTTGAACGTCCTCTCCAGAAGTTTCCTCCGCCAACAACAACAGCAACCTGTACTCCTGCATCAGTAACTTTCTTTATACTTTTACAGATTTCTGTAATAACATCATGGTCAAGCCCCTGCTTTTTATCACCTGCCAAAGCTTCTCCGCTGAGTTTCAATAATATTCTTTTGTATTTTACTCCCATTTTAAACACCTCTTGATTAGTAGTACTATGTATATT
>CAMWKY010000156.1 GCA_947174965.1 uncultured Ruminococcus sp.
TATTTTATATTGATATAATTTTTCCATGAACTGCATAAGCAGAATTTTGTAAAGGAGGTTTTTTAACAATGGCGTTAAAAAATCAGTATCTTATCGATTTATTGGAAACAGTTAAAAAGAGAAATCAGGGCGAAGCTGAATTTATTCAGGCAGTTACAGAAGTTCTTGAAACACTTGAGCCTGTTGCAGAAAAAAGACAGGATTTAATTGATGCAGGTGTATTTGAAAGAATCGTTGAGCCTGAAAGACAGATTATGTTCCGTGTACCTTGGGTTGACGACAATGGCAAAGTACAGGTAAACAGAGGTTTCAGAGTACAGTTTAACTCCGCTATCGGACCATATAAGGGCGGTATCAGACTTCACCCATCAGTATATCTTGGAATTATCAAGTTCCTCGGTTTTGAACAGGTATTCAAGAATAGTCTTACAACACTTCCTATGGGTGGTGGTAAAGGCGGTTCAGACTTCGACCCTAAGGGCAAATCCGACGGAGAAGTTATGCGTTTCTGTCAGAGTTTCATGACAGAACTTTCAAAGCACATTGGTGCTGATACAGACGTTCCTGCTGGTGACATCGGAACAGGTGCAAGAGAAATCGGCTTTATGTTCGGTCAGTACAAGAGACTCCGTAACGAGTTTACAGGTGTTCTTACAGGTAAAGGACTTACTTACGGCGGTTCACTTACAAGAACAGAAGCTACAGGTTACGGTCTCTGCTACTTCACAAATGAAATGCTTCAGGCTAACGGCAAGAGCTTTGAGGGTCAGACAGTAGTTATTTCGGGTTCAGGAAATGTTGCTATCTATGCTACAGAAAAGGCTACACAGTATGGTGCAAAGGTTGTTGCTCTCTCTGATTCAAACGGCTATATCCATGACCCTGACGGCATCGAACTTGACCTTGTTAAGCAGATTAAAGAGGTTGAGCGTGGACGTATCAAGGAATACATTGACAGAACTTCACACAAGAACGCAACATATACAGAGGGTTGCAAGGGTATCTGGACAATCAAGTGTGATATTGCACTCCCATGTGCTACACAGAACGAAATCGACGGCGAAAGTGCAAAGATTCTTGTTGAAAACGGTACATACTGCGTTTCTGAGGGTGCAAATATGCCTTCAACTCCTGAGGCTATCGAAACATACCTTGCTAACGGCGTACTCTATGGACCTGCAAAGGCTGCAAATGCTGGCGGTGTTGCAACATCAGGTCTTGAAATGAGCCAGAACAGCGAAAGACTTTCATGGACTTTTGAAGAAGTTGATGCTAAACTCCACAACATCATGAAAGACATCTTCAAGGCTTGTGACGAGGCTGCTAAGGAATACGGCATGGAGGGTAACTACATGGCTGGTGCTAACATTGCAGGATTCCTCAAGGTTGCTGAAGCTATGAAAGCACAGGGGTGTGTTTGATTGATATGGCAAACGACAGATTCATAAAAATTTATTCACAAGGTAAGCTTACTACACCAATGGAAATATGGGTTGATAAAGAAACAGGCGTAAATTATATTTATCATAGTGCCGGATATTCAGGCGGTCTTACTGTCCTTGTTGACAAAGACGGCAAGCCTGTTGTGACAGACCCTGATAAATATTAAGTAAAAATATTCTCCCTTTGCAGTTAAGCAGAGGGAGATTTTTTATGTATCTGATGCAACAGTATATGAAGTTATATTTTTCAATTCTTCCGTTGCATCAATCCATTTCAGGCATATAAGCATATTCTTGTCACTGCAATTTTTTCTTCTGTATACCTTATATTCTGCTTTCATACAAAGACTGCGATTTTGCGAAATCTTTTCCATATCCAATTTTTCGTGTCTGTTTTTGCGATAGTCTTTAATTCTGCCATTATCCACACAATCGCACCAATTATTCCAGTCATCAAGCATAATTTTTGCATCTTTTTCAGAAACAGGAGTGAGAAAATATAAGTCTGTCCATTCGTCAATATCATACGAAAAAATTCTGTTGCAGTAGTGATATTTACCGTTCAGCGTTGTCAGACCACACAAAACACCGTCCCAATAATTAAATATTGTTAAAATTTTATCCATTTCAATTACCAGATTTTCTTCTTTATTGAAAAAAGCCTTTTCTAACATACCATACTCTTTTTCGGTACAAACTTCATGACATTTTTTCTTGTATTCATTAGAACGTTTCAGCATATCAGTTATTTTACTGCACGGAAAATCCGCACACTGACTGCATTTCTCAACTTCATGCGATTTTACGCACTCAACAAGCTGATATGTACAGTTTTTATGTGAGGAACAACCAGTGCATCTGATTTCCTCATTTGATACAATTTCGTTTCGCCAGCCGATACGATACCACAATTCCGCAGTTTTTGCAAGTTCATCATCTGTTTTTGCGATATATCGGGGACAATAAAGACAATTATCACCGCATAAAGTTATTTTTCCATAAATACCTCCATTGCATAAAAGGATATTTCTGATTTTATTGCATCAGAAATATCCTTTAAAATACCTGTTAATTAGTCACCGAATGAAACGCCAATATCTTTAGCGGCAATAACCAGATGGTCTTCTGTATCAACGAATTTTGTCTTGCCTGCAATGTCTTCAAGCTTGTTTGAAGTAATTTTGTTTCCAATTTTTGCAACAGTTCTGCCGTACTTTTCTTTTGAGATGAGATAAGCTGCGTGTACACCAAACTGTGTTGAAAGTATTCTGTCATAAGCACTTGGCGCACCACCTCTAAGCATATGTCCCGGAACACATACACGTGCTTCAATTCCCGTATTAGCCTGAATCTGTGCGGCAATTCTGCTTGTTGCTGTTGTAATTCCAGCTTCTGCACGCTTCTTTGCACGTTCTTTTTTCTTCATTTTAGCTTCGTTTACATCAAATGCACCCTCTGCAACTGCGAGAATTGAGAAAGTTTTACCTGATGCACTTCTTGCCATGACAGCATCACATACTTTATCAATATCATATGGGATTTCAGGGATAATGATAATGTCAGCACCGCCTGCAATACCTGCATTAAGTGTAAGCCAGCCAGCTTTATTGCCCATGATTTCACATACAAGTATACGGCTGTGACTTGCGGCTGTTGTGTGCAAACGGTCGATAACGTCTGTAGCAATGTCAACTGCTGTGTGGAAACCAAAAGTAACATCAGTTCCGAAAATGTCATTATCAATAGTCTTTGGAAGTCCGATAACATTAAGTCCCTCATCTGCAAGAAGCTTTGATGTTTTGTGTGTACCGTTTCCGCCGAGAGTAAGGAGACAATCAAGCTTCTGCTTTTTATAAGTCTCTGTCATGTTCTTAACCTTGTCAACATTGTCCTCACCTATAACCTGCATCATCTTGAATGGCTGACGCTTTGTGCCGAAAATAGTACCGCCTTGTGTAAGGATTCCAGAGAATGAACTTGGTGACATATCCTTGCAAAGATTATTGATAAGTCCATAATAGCCGTTTGAGATGCCGACGATTTCAACATTATCCTCGCCGAATCTCTCATAGCAAGCCTTTGCAACTCCTCTGATAGTGGCATTAAGACCCGGACAGTCTCCACCACTTGTCAAAATTCCTATTCTTCTTTTCATTTTTTTATACCTCCGTTAAATAAATTTTTCCATAAATTCCTCAAGCTTCTGTGCAGGCATCGGTTTTCCATACAGATAGCCTTGTCCATAGTCACAGCCCGCTTTTCTAAGGATTTCCTCCTGCTCAGGATTTTCAATTCCTTCTGCAATTGTCTTGATTTTCTTTGATTTTGCAATGTTTATGACAGATGAAACTATTTCAAAATCAATATTATCATGCTGAATATTTATGATGAATGAACGGTCAAGCTTCAGCAGAGTTATCGGGAGAATCTGCAAATAGCTTAATGATGAATAACCTGTGCCGAAATCGTCCATAGCAAGTTTCACGCCAAGTTCTCTCAATTTATTCATCTGTGAAACAGCATAATCAATATCACTAAGTGCAAGAGTTTCTGTAAGTTCTATTTCAAGCCATTCAGGGTCAAGCCCCGACTTTGCAAGTGCTTCAAAAACTTTTTCTTTCAGGTCTGCCTGATAAAAGTCAGTAGATGTAAAGTTAATTGACATGACGATATTAGGATAACCCATTTTCTGCCAGAGAATATTCTGTCTGCACCCCTCATTTAGTACAAACTCGCTGATTTTGCCTATAAGCCGTGAACGTTCTGCAATAGGCACAAAGGCATCAGGAGTTATAATTGTACCATCAGGCTTAATCCAACGGATAAGAGCCTCAACACCCATGATTTTATTTGTCTGCAAATCAATTTTCGGCTGATAGAAAAGCTGTAACTCATTATTATTGATAGCAAGCGCAAGAGCCTTTTCAAGTTCAGTATTGCCGATAATTGAATCGTGCATACTTGGTTCATATCCGCATATTACATTCTGACCGCTTAAAGATTTCAGTGCAAATTCAGCGTGTTCCATAACATCAAGAAATGAATCGCCGTCATCTGGCATTTTTGAAAATCCTACCGAACAGCTAAGGTTTATTGAGCTGAACTCTCCTACAGCAAGTTTTGCAAATTCTTCCTGAATGATTTTTGCTGTACGGATTGGCAAATCGTCGTCGCCGTAATCTTTAAGAATGAGTGCAAAGTTGTCACCGCTTATTCTTGCGGCGATTCCACCTGAATTAACAAACTTATAAAGAATATGCGCAAAATTTTTGAGAAGATAATTTCCCTTGACATATCCGCAGGTATCATTTATAATATGGAATCTGTCAATATCAAGTACCATAATCCAGTATGAACAGTCAAGAGGTTCACAACATTCATATATTTCCTGTCCGATTTTCGTGAGTTTGTTTCTGTTCGGAATTTCTGTAACTTCATCAATATAAGCAAGCCTTTCAATTGTGCTGTCCTTTTCATGTTCTTTTGTGGAATCAAGGATTGCACCGCCAAAAAGCGGAAGTGTGTTTTCAGTACCTTTTATTGTTCTGTATCTGAATGAATACCAGCGGTATGTGTTTTTATTCAGTGGCTTTATACGCAGTTCAACACTCTTTATCTCCTGACTTTCACATTTTACCGCACTTTCAAACAGCATACGGTCATCACGGTGAATATGCTCTTTAAACTTATTTTTGGTGATTCTGTTGCTTCTTAGTTCAAAAATACGCACAATTTCTGATGATACGATATAATTTGTTCTGTCGGTACTCATAATAACACCGATTTCAGCAAGTTCCATAGAGGCATTAAAAAAGTCATTCGCACTTGCAAGATTCGTTCTCATCTTCTTGATTTCAGTGAGGTTGAATCCCGTACTTACATATATGGTTTTTTTCTTTATTTTTTTAACTGCTGATGTACTCCATGTGATGCTTACAATTTTTCCGCTTGGATTCTGAAAAACGGATTCATATGCAAATCCACCCACGATTGGCTTTATGTTGTCTTTTGTAAGTTCTTCAAGTCCGAAAGCAATTTTAAAAGCTTCTTTTTCGTCAAAATCAGAGTCAACTTCCATTTCATCACGCAGACGCTTATTAAAGCTTATAAATTCAAAATCGTCCTGCCAGAGAATAAATTCAATAT
>CAMWKY010000157.1 GCA_947174965.1 uncultured Ruminococcus sp.
GTTTACAATATCATAGCTTTCATCAATAATATTGCAGAGTATCTT
This sequence comes from uncultured Ruminococcus sp., assembly GCA_947174965.1. Lineage (GTDB taxonomy): Bacteria > Bacillota > Clostridia > Oscillospirales > Ruminococcaceae > Ruminococcus. The sequence continues at coordinate 46 of CAMWKY010000157.1, forward strand.
AAAATCAATATTATTGTCAAGGATTATTGAAATCCAGTTTTTCTTGTTCATATGGTACGCAGGAAAGCACCTGCCCTCACTGAGCAGGCACTCTCTTGTAATCGGATTACATCTTAAATTTATAATGTCAGTAAAACCATCTGCATCAGAAATAAGCACCGATTTTTTTACTTTCATAACCAAAGCATACCATTTTTTGTTTTTCGGATTTCTCAAAATAAATGCGTCAGGAGTTTTTGCCCACAAATATTCAGGCTCTGTCCTGTACTTGCTTTTTGCGTAAGCAATAATCTTATTACGCATTACTTACTGAAAGCATCAATCGACTGATTGATTTTAGTCATTTTTTCCTCTGCTGTTGCAAGTTTAGCTTTTTCTGTCTCAATAAGTTTTTCAGGTGCTTTTGCAATAAAGTTCTGATTGTTAAGTTTGTTGCTGAGGAAGTCAATATCTTTCTGCACCTTTGCTTTTTCCTTTTCGAGACGTGCAATTTCCTTGTCCTTGTCAACAAGTTCGTCCATAGGAATGAAAATTCTTGCTGAATCAGTTACAGCATTTGCGCAGTTTTCATGCTCCATTTTTGCACCTGCTTCAACAGTTGATGCAGATGCGAGCTTTTCAAAGAATACTGCACAACTCTTAAATAATTCAGGTTCAGCCGTTTCAATGAGGAGTTTTGCTTTCACTGACGGCGGTACGTTCATTTCTGTACGTGTATTTCTTATAGCCTTGATTGCTGAAATAATCTTCTCAAACTGCTTTTCCTCTGCTGAATAGTCAATAGTACTGTCATATAATGGGTACGTTTCAAGTATAATCATGGACTTTCCGTTTGTGAGAACCTGCCATATTTCCTCTGTTATGAACGGCATGAACGGGTGGAGGAGTTTAAGCATACCCTGCATTGCCCACACAAGAACGTCCTGTGCCTTTTTCATGGTTTCACCACCTGCCTGAATACGTGGTTTAGTCAACTCAATGTACCAGTCGCAGTAAACGTCCCATATAAAGTCGTAAATTTTCTGTGATGCAACACCAAGCTCATACTTTTCAAGATTTTCATTTACTTCTCTTGCAAGTCTGTTGAACTTGTTTACAAGCCACTTGTCCTCAATTTCGAGATTTTCGGGCAGTTCTTCAAATTCATAGTCGTCGGGGAGATTCATCATGATAAAGCGTGATGCATTCCAGAGTTTGTTTGCAAAATTACGTGCAGACTTGACTTTTTCGTCAATATAACGCATATCGTTTCCGGGTGAATTTCCTGTTGCAAGCATGAATCTCAAAGCATCTGCACCATATTCACTGATTACTTCCAGTGGGTCGATACCGTTTCCGAGTGATTTTGACATCTTGCGACCCTGCGAATCACGCACAAGACCATGTATAAGAACTGTATCAAACGGTACTTTGCCCATATTTTCAAGTCCGCTGAACATCATACGGATAACCCAGAAGAATATGATGTCATAGCCTGTTACGAGTGTATTTGTCGGATAGAAGTATTCCAAATCCTCTGTTTTTTCGGGGAATCCGAGAGTTGAGAAAGGCCAGAGAGCAGAGCTGAACCATGTATCAAGCGTATCGGGGTCTTGTCTCATGGGCTTTCCACACTTCGGACATACTGCTGAATCTTCCTTTGTGACAACCATTTCACCGCACTCATCACAATAAAATGCAGGTATCTGATGACCCCACCATATCTGACGGGAAATGCACCAGTCACGGATATTTTCAAGCCAATGGAAATATATCTTGTCAAATCTTTCAGGGACAAACTTTGTATCACCGTTCTTTACTGCATCAATAGCAGGCTTTGCAAGAGGTTTCATCTTTACAAACCATTGTGTTGATACTTTCGGCTCAACTGTAGTTCCGCAACGGTAACAAGTGCCTACATTGTGGCTGTATTCCTCAATTTTTACCAATGCACCCTCTGCATCTAAATCCTCAACTATAGCTTTTCTTGCCTCATATCTGTCCATTCCTGCATACTTCGGATAATCTGCAACTATAGTTGCATCGTCGTTCATTACGTTGATAACTGGAAGATTATGACGCAATCCGACTTCAAAGTCGTTCGGGTCGTGAGCTGGTGTGATTTTTACAACGCCTGTTCCGAAGTCCATTTCAACATAATCATCAGCTACAACAGGTATTTCACGGTGAACAATCGGCAGAATTACGGTTTTTCCTACTAAATCTTTATAGCGTGCGTCTTTCGGATTTACAGCTACAGCAGTATCACCAAGAAGTGTTTCAGGTCTTGTTGTTGCAAGTTCAAGATAGCCGTCACTGTCCTTTATTTTATAGCGGAGATGCCAGAAATGACCTGCCTGCTCCTCAAATGTAACTTCTGCATCTGAAAGAGATGTTCGGCATTTCGGACACCAGTTTATAATGCGCTCTCCACGATAAATCAAGCCTTTTTCATAGTACTTTACAAAAACTTCCTTGACAGCCTTTGAACAGCCCTCGTCCATTGTGAAACGTTCTCTTGACCAGTCGCATGATGAGCCAAGTTTTTTAAGCTGTTCAACGATACGTCCGCCGTACTGCTTTTTCCACTCCCATGCACGCTCCATAAAGCCGTCACGTCCTAAATCCTCTTTGGAAATACCCTCTTTGCGCATAGCTTCAACAATTTTAGCTTCTGTAGCAATTGCGGCATGGTCTGTTCCGGGAAGCCATAATGCAGAATATCCACTCATTCTTTTCCAGCGGATAAGTATATCCTGCAAAGTTTCATCAAGTGCATGACCCATATGGAGCTGACCTGTTATATTCGGAGGAGGAATAACTATAGTATACGGTGTCTTTTTCGGGTCGACTTCTGCACGAAAACAGCCTTTTTCGTTCCACGCAGAATAAATTCTGTCCTCAAAGTCTTTTGGATTATATGCTTTCGCCATTTCTTTTGCCATTTGAAAATCTCCTTTATTATACAAATATATACAAGTTTTATTATATCCCAAAAATATACTTTTGTCAAGCCGTTTATTTGTCAAAAAAGGAGCAGACAACAAAATCTGCTCCAGTTTATATTATTCAGAACATTTTTCCTCAATCCATTTAACCATTTCAGCGAATCCCTGTTCTGTAAGATCAAATTCCTTTTCGTTTTCGATAGTTGCTTTCATGGAACACAACCTGCCGTGCCATGTAAGCACTTTCATTTTTTCTTTGGTTATTATCTTATAGGAGAAGTTTCCTACACTTCCCGAATAGTCGTTTCCACTCTTGAAATAGTAGAATTTCGGTATTTCAAATATCTGCGATACACTTGTTTTTGACGGCATTTCAGATTCTTCCTTTGTAAAATTCTATAGATTCATCAAGACTTCTATAAACTGCACTAATCATAGACAGAATATCATCATCAGGCGGTGTCATATCGGGTATCATTATGGCGTGACAGCCTGCACTGTATGCTGATTTTATGCCGTTTGGTGAATCTTCATAGGCGGTACACTGATTAGGCACAAGACCAATCTGCTTACAAGCCGTGACGTAAATATCAGGCTTTGGCTTGCCATTTGTAACCATGTCACCGCATATTACAGCATCAAAATAACTTAAAGCATCTATTTTTTTAAGATAAAGCAGAGTTCTGTCTCTTTGCGTTGCCGTTGCAACAGCAATTCTTATTCCGTTTGATTTCAGAAAGTCCAGCAGTTCAAAAAGACCTTTTTTTATCTCAATTCCATGCTGTTCAATGTGTGCATTAATCAGCTCTGTACGTCTTGCACGGACTTCCTCTGTCGGAAAATCATCACCAAAAAAGCCTTTGAGCTTCGGAACAGAGTATTTTCTTGCGAGACTTCTTATAGCAAAAACGTGCTTATCTTCCATTTTATAGCCAAAATCAGCCGATGCTTGTTTCCAGTATCTTAAATACAGCTTTTCCGTGTCAAGCATAAGACCGTCCATGTCAAAAACTGCACCTTTAATTATATTATCATTCATTTTCTGCTAAATAGTTGTATCAGCCATGAAAACAGTGATTTATGATGCACTTCTGCATCAGCTTTTCACCAGTTAATCATCCAGCTGTACATACCCTCATATTGTAATGCGGAGCTGTTCCATGAGTAGTCAGTTTCCATGCCACGCTTAACCATTTTGTCCCATTCTGTGCGGTGGTCATAGTAAACGCTCTTTGAATAGTTGATTACACCAAGCATTTCCTCTGCATTATAGTTTGCAAATGAGAAGCCTGTACCTGTTCCGTCAAATTCATTGTAAGGAGCGACAGTATCTTTAAGACCGCCTGTTTCACGTACTATCGGAACAGTACCATAGCGTAGGGAGATAAGCTGTGTAAGTCCGCACGGCTCAAAGAGTGACGGCATAAGCATTGCATCAGCGGAAGCATAGAGCTTATGTGCAAGGGCATCAGAATAAAGGATATTTGCAGATACACGCTCCGGATATTTCCACTGATAGTGGCGGAACATATCTTCGTATCTCTGTTCGCCTGTTCCGACAACGACAAACTGCGTATTTTCGTCGCATATACGTTCCATAACGCAGTTGATAAGGTCAAGACCTTTCTGGTCGGTGAGACGTGAGATTATACCAATCATGTACTTATCTCTGTCAACAGGAAGTCCGAGTTCTGCCTGTAATTTTTCTTTGTTGACTGCTTTTTTCTCTTTGAAGTTCTTTGCATTGTATTCTGCGAAAATCTGCTTGTCATCTGACGGATTGAACACTTTGTAGTCAATGCCGTTTACAATACCTCTTAATGATGCACTTCTTGCACGAAGCAAGCCATCAAGCTGTTCGCCAAAGAACGGATATTTGATTTCCTCTGCATAAGTTTCTGAAACGGTTGTAATATAATCAGCATAGACAAGACCGCCCTTGAGCATATTTGCATCTTTCTTGAACTCAAGTTTATCAGGTGTGAACATATAGTCAGGGAGTGCTGTGTTGTACTTGAAAGTATCAATATTCCATACCCCCTGAAATTTGAGGTTGTGTATTGTCATAACAGACTTTGTTGAACTGTAGAACGGATTTGTTGCGAAAGTTGAGTGAAGGAATACAGGGATAAGAGATGCCTGCCAGTCGTGACAATGAATGATGTCAGGACGGAAGCCGACAACAGGAAGTATTGCAAGAACAGCCTTACAGAAGAAAGTGAAACGCTCAATATCCCACTTCAAATCTGATGAGTAAGGACTGTCACACTTGAAATAATACTCATTATCAACAAAATAAATCTTGATGCCATTATATTCATACTCCATAATTCCGACGTGTACACCGTTCTGTCTAAGACCGTAGTCCATGTAGAAGTGGGTGACATATCTGAAGTTGTCTCTGAACTTCGGAGGAATGCAGGTGTAGTATGGCATAATAACTCTTACGTCAAATTCGTCCTTGTTGAGATATTGTGGCAAAGCTCCTACAACGTCAGCAAGACCACCTGTTTTTATAAACGGAACACATTCAGATGCAGCAAATAAAATATTTTTCATGCTTTTTCTCCTTAATAAAAATTCTGCTTTAATAAGCAGTGTATACTTG
>CAMWKY010000158.1 GCA_947174965.1 uncultured Ruminococcus sp.
AAGGGCTTTTTATGCCTACTTGACTGATTTTTTCTGTCGAACTCACGTTTGTAAAGTAGAGTTGTTCGCCTTTTACAATAGGATAGGTAAATATCCCATTCATTCGCACTGCTGTCAATTGCCATAAAAGTAATCTGTTCCGGCGTGATACCAAAGCTGCCGTTCATTGCATGAATGAAGTCGCCGTTGATCTCTTTTATGCTGCCGTCCGGTGTCCGCAAATATAGCTTGCTGTCTAATGCAGCGTATTCACTGTAGCTGTGCCAGAGCAGCCATCCTTTAGGCAGTTCTGCATCCGGGTTTGCCCATCCGCTGTCCGGATAGGATTCATGCTGCTGCGTATCTCCGCTTTCATGAAACGACGTGATCTTTACATAGTCGATCACAAATTCAGTCGTATCAAAATCGGGTGTTCCTGCCCAATATTTCGAAAACCAGAGACCAAGCCAGAATCTGCTTTCATTTGTGGGGATAAAATCATAAGATGTATAAGTCAGCACATCATCAAAAAAATATTCCACTCTTGGCGTTTCCATATCACTGCCTGTGTGCCAATCAAAGCGATAGGTATGGAATTCATCGTCCGCCTGATCTCCGCAATTCACAGATTTTGTTATGTAGTCCTCCTCTGTGATCCAGGTGGCGCAGAGTGCGTGACTGAGACTGAAATCGTCGTCATCATCTCTTCTGGGAAACTCCATATCGATCTCATGATTGGTGATTTTTACATCATCGCCAAAGTAATCCTCCTCATATTCAAACGTCCACATGGCAGAACAGCAGCCAAGAACCGGAGCGATCTTTGCACGAATCTCATAGCTGCCGGAGGCGTAATATTCCCTTGTGGCAATCGCACCGCCACAGCGTTTTCCGTCCGAACGTTGGCTGCCATCACGGTTGATACCTTTCTGTTCCCCCTCATATAGATCACCCAGTCCTGTGAGAATCAGATGTCCGTCCCAGATTGCAATATTTTCAGAGACCACTCCGCCGTTATAGTCAACTGTTTCGCCGTTTTCCGCCACTGTGCCGCCCCAGTTTTTCTCGGCAATCAGCCATTTATTCATATCAAGCCGTGATCTTGTAAAATCATCGTAGAAAATATCATCAGCATCGGATACAGCTGTAGCTGTTGTAAACGGCATCATGCAGGACATGGCAAATACGGTTATAAGAGTAAAAAAACACTTGAAAGCGTTTGATAGGTGATTTTTCATAAGCAGCACACTCCGATATAGCATTACACAAGTTCTATTGAACCAATTTTTGTATAGATTTCATCATTCTGCAATAAATCTGACCGCATAAGATCAATACGCCGTACAGTCATGGTTTCTTTTCTGACAGCAATATCTGAAAATCTCCACTTGCTTTCTGCGTTTCGCAGAAGTGTGATATGCGGAATGAATTTTTTCTTCCAAAACGGGATATCTCCTTCAGCAAGCATCTAACGAAGCTCCTTTGTATAATTTTCAAGTTCAGGATTATTCTCCAGGCTTGCCCACAGCAGGTTTCCGAAATGACCAATATATCCTCCTAGTGTGATATCAAATGGTTTATACTGTACCTTCTCTATTGCATTCCTCTGACAATTTCCGTAGCTCTTTATACTTCACACCCACAAGTGCGCTCATGGTATGATTATTCAGCAATTCAATGGCACTAGCGTGTTTCTCTCTCGCATTCGAAACTATCCACACAACAACACTTGCATCCAAATCAGAAGCGTATGTCAAGTACTTTTGCTTCTCCTCCTGATATTCCTCGTATATCTGCAACCTGAAACACTATAGTTTTCGCATCCATAAAACTCACCGAATCTTCCATTTCTTCTTTTGAGTCTACCTCCACACTGTGGACAAATAAACGCTTCCTGTTTTATTTCAGATGCATATTGTGAAATCAGCTCATTGGCAAAGTCGGATTTATAGTCCTTTAGTGTTACTAGGATTACTTTCCTCTTTGCTCTTGTCATGGCAACATAAAATAGCCGCCGTTCTTCTGCATCGGGGAATTGGTCACTATTTTCAAGTAGCAAATTAAGTATAGGAGAATCCTGAATTTTACTAGGAAACCCCATTTTTCCGTTTTTATTATTCAGAATAAAAACGTAATCCGCCTGTAATCCCTTGGACTTATGAGCAGTTAAAAACTTGATTATCAAATCTCGCCGATTATGATAGAATACACGTGTAACACCTTCTTGATTATCATACTTATAAGTTAAAGTGCTATTATGGTCAAGAATTTTAATATCGAATGTATATCGTCCAATCAGAAACACCGTGCTGCCTTGTGGTAATTCATCAAGTCTGTTAAGCATAAATTCGATTGCGTATTTTTCTGTGTAACCTTCTACTTCACCCAGAACATACTTTTCCTCGTAAGTTGCTCCACGGATGGATTTTCTAAGTTGTAGCGGATTACGCATGATAAATGAGCTGGTGATATCGATCATTCTTTGTGAGAAACGATACGTGGTTTCAATTCGGCTTATTTCGGATGAGCCCCAGTATTTCTTAAACTGCTGAATATAGCCAATGTCACTTCCATTGAAACGATAGATACTCTGCCAGTCATCTCCAACGCAGAAAAGTTTAAAATCTGCTGATACCCTCATAGTACTTAGCAGCTCATATCTTGATTTTGAAATATCCTGATACTCATCTACTATTACGACTTTGTATCTGTTCACATATTTGCCTTCACGAACGTAGTCAGCAGCAGTATTGATCATATCATTAAAATCTATTTCATCATTGTCTCGGAGATGGTTATTATAGCTATCCCAAATTGGTGATATAAGATCAAGAAGATATGAAACCTCTGCCGATGCTATTGCGGTAGCATTGCGTCTTTGCATTATATCTATATCATATCGATTGCTTTTCATGAGATTAATCACGGTTTCAATAAGCTGAATAAGTCCGTCAAGAACATTTTTATTATCATCGGTTATCTTCTTCCAAAGATCTTCCTGCGGTATGGGCGCAAAGGTAACACATTTTTCTCTGAGTTTTTCCTCAAGTGCAGATGTTAGCACACCTTCATAGTTTTCATATGCAAATGACTCAATCATTGTTGTTGCATTATTCTTATGAAGTTCTCGCTTCCATTTGATAGATGCAACATAATCATTTTGAAAATATGACGGCGGATTCCCGTTCCGGTCGATTCCGAAATACTCAATATAAATATCATACTCGGGGAGATAAAAGTCCGGTTTGTATTGACCGAAATCTTTTGTTCTCGTATCGATGCTATACGGAGCTTCATATATATACTCAACTCCGTTGAGATACAAGAAATTTGCTATTTCAACTTCGCCATAGCTTTTCATGGTTTCATGTTTCAGCGAAACAGGAGGATTCTTTTTTAGATGTTCTTGATATTCCTGCATTGATTTGAAATCAAATTCCGATCTGATGAGATATTGTTTCCTTATCAGATACATATTCAGCATTTTGAGGTATTCATCGTTTCGCATAAGTGTTTCAAGTTCTTGCTTAATAAAACGATGTTGCTGCAACTGAGTGATTTTAGGTTTTACACCATTTACCTCGGTGATGATGTTCATTCCAAGTTTGTGGAAGGTGGATGCTTCTATTGGCAAACCTGTTTCACTGTGTATTCTTTCCTTCATTTCAGAAGCAGATGCATTTGTGAAGGAGAGAACAAGAATTTCATTTTGCTTGTACTTGTCAGTTTTCAAAAGATATTTAATCAAGCCAACAATTGTAGTCGTCTTTCCCGTCCCGGCTCCAGCCAAAACAAGATGCGTATGGACATCTTTTGATATAGCAACAAGCTGCTGCTTATCCAAGTGCTTTCCTTCGACTTGTCCAACAACCGAATATATCTCAGCTGCTCTATCATTAGCAGTTGCCTCATTATGAGAATCCCTAGTTTTATCAAGTTCTTTTTCTACTAATAACAAAGATTCAATCTTTCTTGACAGTTCTCGGTACCTTTTGGCTCTTTTAAGATTTGGAATACTAGTATCAGAATGCATAACTGTAATTAGTTCCCCATACTTTTTTCTCCAAATAGAGATATCATCATCTGTGATAAATCTGTCAGAACATGAAAACAGTTGGTTCAGTTCTTCTTCCGCTGCATCAATTTTACTGATTAACATAATACAGCGCTCATCTCGAATCTTTTTCTTTTCTCTGATTCTATCAAATATCCACATATATCGTACCTCTTATGTTACAATTAAAAACGCACAACATGGCATACAAAGTGAATATCATTGACTTTTTCTGCTGCAATCTCTGCATATGCCAAGATTCACGTGATCTTGTCCTCCATATGAGGCAAACTCTACATCCTGTTTTATGGCATCACATCTCTCGCACTTCACCCATCTGTTCTTATAGCGGTCACGAATTATGCAAGTCTGCTGGATGAACAAATCCTTGACATCTTCGTATCCGATTTCATACCGTTCCTGCTTATTATCTTTCTTCGGTTTATGTGAAACTACTTGCTCTGCAGTGCTATCAGAAACAAGGTGGAGCATTTTATTGCTCAAAACCATCTCAAGGAGCAGTTTACTAACACCGCCTTTGTCAAATTTGACATCAATTAAGTGTGAACCGTTAAATTCACTGATTTTCAAAATTGTTCCTTCGCCAAAGCTCGTATGGCTGACTTTTGCTCCGACAGTGTATTTTGCCAGTTTGTCAGATTTGACAGATTCAGCTGTTTGCCTTGTATGGCTCGCCTGAATGACTATTGGCTTTGGAGTGATAGCGGATGGTTCATAATAAGCGGTGATTTTATTCTTTGTTATCGCATTTGCTACTGCATCGAGGAATTTCTTCTTATCTGGAACTCTTACTTCATAAGCCGTATTATCACGAGTATTCCATAGAATTCCTTTTTCGAGCTTCAGAGCAACAATATAGCAGGCACACTGAAGAAAATGTTCATGGGAAAGTTCGGATACGAATTTCAGCTCATATACGATACCGTCTTTCACAACATCTGCAAATCCACCAGCAATAAACAACTGATTTCCGTCTTTTTTATCTGAAAATGGTATACGACACCCTACCTGCGCATTTTCATTATGCTGAAGTCTTGTAAATAAACGGTCAGCTATCTGGTTTGCCGCTTCCTCATTTACAAACGGCAAGTCTACCTGTGTCCGATATCGGTCTTGATTGGTTTCAAGAGATACCAAAAACAAAATTTTATGTTCAAGGCTTGATTGCTTGACTTTGTTTGTCCATAGCGTTTCCTTATTATCATGAAGCGAAATATACATTTCGATAGCTTTATCTATCTCATAATTATCAAAAAACATAGCTTCCTGATAAATGCCAATGCAAGGCGAGAGATCAATCATTCCATCTGTGCTTTTTACTTCGATCACATTACGATCTTCGGATACGATAGGTTTCGTCTGCAACAACGAGAAACAATTTTCTATATCCTCACGATATTTGAAATCAAACATGGAGGCAATGTCAACATCAGACAGGTTTTGATTTTCATCAACCCTTGTTGAAAGTGTAGCTTCGGACAGCATTTCTTCACCGCTGTTCACGAATATGATTCTTAATT
>CAMWKY010000159.1 GCA_947174965.1 uncultured Ruminococcus sp.
CCGCAAGCCATATGTGTAAGAGTTACAAGCGGCTCAATATATCTGTCAGATACTGCAAATCTTATTAAATCTGTTACAACAAGTAAAACCCATGCCAAGAAAACTGCAATAATAATTTTGAGTACAATTTTCTTTTTAGATTTCTTTAATTTTTCCATAGTAATCCTTTCTATTTGAGATACTGCCAACTTTTCATTGGATTTTACCTCAAAACCAGCGTTTTTTCATAGCATCTAAAAAATCTTCGGTTATCGGATAACCGCTGTAGTCGCCTATCACGCTGTCTGTACAGCAATAAGGACACATAGCAGTATCATTATTATCAATCCAAAAATCAATTTCAGAGGAACTGAAAATCTTTGTACAATAAAAACAACCGCATTTAAAGCTTTTTTCTATATGCTCCCTGTTGTAAATGCCATACTTATGTGCTTCGTAAATATCTTTTTCGTTATACATTGTAATCACCTATATATTATTTACTCTCAATAGATGCGAAAAAATCCATTATACGCTTGTTTGTTCTTATAACATCAGAACTATCACCCAAATCAGTATTTATGCTTATAATAAGGGCATTATGTTCGTCCATATAGACATAGTTTGTATACTCACCACCGCCACTTGAGTAGTTAGCTTTAACAGCAGTAATTGTATTGTCACCTGCCTGAATAGTTTCATATCCGTCAGCCTGTGCAATATCATAATCATAAAAGTCGTAATGATGTTCAAGAGTATCACGTTCAACTTCTTTAATTTCAATAGTATTTCCTGTACTGCTCACAAAATTACTTTGACTTGCATATTCATCAGGTGCTTCATAAAAATCACTTATGGAATATCTGAAATGCGGACTTGTATAATCAGATACAGATGATTTTTTTATCTCCCTGCAACGTTCAGCTGAAACAGGCTTGAACGTGACATTTTCAAGCATTTTGTCAATACTGTCTCTTACTTCTTCATCTGCCTTATAAATATCAGTACAAATGCGGTATATTATTCCGTCATGCTCAATGAAATATACAGAAACGTTTATATCTTTTTCCTTATACTCCTGCAAATACGCTTGTTTTCCATAAAATTCAGTTTCATAAGGTACTTGAATATATTCCGATTCAGCATTTTTCATATACTCATGTTCTGCATATTCTTCCGCTGTCTCAAATGCACCGTCTGTCATGGTTTCAATTGTGAAATCACTTAAATATTGTGACAGATTTTCCGCACAAGCATAGTTGCATGATACAGAACTTTCGTCACTCTTGCAAAACCACGTATTTTCAGGCTCAATGGAAATAAACTCATTCTCTGTACTTATTTCACTATGACCGATATAATTCAGACTTTCCATTATCTCCATAACAAGAGCGTCAAAAAGTTCTATATTTTCTGGTTTATCAACAGAAGAAATAATAAAAGAACTTGCATCAGTCATATAAGTATATTTAGAAAAACTAACTTCCCCTTTATCAGTCGTATGTATACTTGATATTTCCTTGCCTGCAACATTTAAAACTTCTGTACTTATTGATTCATGAGGTAAACAACCTTGCTCAAAATCCTGATTTACCACTTCAGGAGTGCATACTTTGCAATCATAATCAGACATAATATAAAATTCTACGCCTTTTTTGAATGTCAGCTTAATGCATTTATCCGTAAAGCTGTCTTTTTTATCAAAACCATTACGCAAATCAAAAGAAAAATTGTTGAGTTCAACAGTTTCATAACTTTTTGCTGGTTTCAATGTGCCGTCATCATTCATATATGAACATGATGACAAAAACATCACAACAAGAAATAATACTGATAATTTTAATTTATTCATAATAATCCCTCCAATGTAATTTTTTCAGGAAGTGCGGATTTTACACCCCTGCAACTCCGCACTCCTGACTTGTAATTGAATATCAGTGGTGGAAAAGTCTGATGCCTGTAAATGCCATAGCGATATTGTACTTGTTGCAAGTCTCAATAACATTGTCGTCACGGATAGAACCGCCCGGCTCTGCAATGTATTCAACACCTGACTTCTTTGCACGCTCAATATTGTCGCCGAACGGGAAAAATGCGTCCGAACCCAAGCAAACTCCTGTATTCTTTGCAAGCCATGATTTCTTTTCCTCAACTGTAAATACAGCAGGCTTTGTCTTGAAAATCTTCTGCCATTCGCCCTCACGGAGTACGTCCTCGTATTCGTCGCCAATATATACATCAATAGCATTGTCACGGTCTGCACGGCGGATTCCGTCCACGAAGTCAAGTCCCATAACCTGCGGAGACTGTCTCAACCACCAGTTGTCAGCTTTTTGTCCTGCCAAACGTGTACAGTGGATTCTTGACTGCTGACCTGCTCCGATACCAATAGCCTGACCGTCCTTGACATAGCATACAGAATTGGACTGCGTGTATTTGAGTGTGATAAGTGAGATAAGCAAATCATCAAGCTTGTCAGCAGGGATATTCTTGTTTTCTGTTACAACATTTGCAAGAAGTTCACGATTGATGTCAAGTTCATTTCTGCCCTGTTCAAATGATACGCCGTAAACCTGTTTTGTCTCAATCGGAGCAGGCTTGTAATTCTCATCTATTTTGAGTATGCAGTAAGTGCCTTTTCTCTTTGATTTGAGTATTTCAAGTGCCTCGTCGTCGTAATCGGGAGCTATAACACCGTCCGAAACTTCACGTTGAATCATCTTTGCTGTACATACGTCAACTTTGTCGGAAAGTGCAATAAAATCGCCGTATGATGACATTCTGTCCGCACCTCTTGCTCTTGCATAAGCACTTGCAAGCGGTGAGAGTTCTCCTAAATCGTCAATCCAGTAGATTTTTTTGAGGTCATCAGAAAGAGGTCTGCCGATTGCTGCTCCTGCAGGTGAAACGTGCTTGAAAGAAGTTGCTGCACATACGCCTGTAGCTGCTTTGAGTTCCTTTACCAACTGCCAGCCGTTGAGTGCATCAAGTAAATTGATATATCCGGGCTTTCCGCAAAGTACCTCAATCGGCAGTTCTGAACCGTCTGCCATGTAAACTCTTGATGGTTTCTGATTAGGGTTACAACCATACTTTAACTGCATTTCATTTGACATAATAATGTCCTCCTTTAAATATCTTTAATTTTCTTTATGCGGATTATCTCCGCTTTGATTTTATCTGTCCATTCAGTATCATTTTCTTTCAGTAAATAAACTCTGAATCCGTGTGCAATACCATTCTGATACACGGAAATTTCGTCATCAACGTGCAAATCAATATGATACTTTGCAGGATATTTTGACGGCATAATTTCTTTTTTACTGCCCTGCACTTCCTCTGCATGACGTTTGCCATTTATGATATTGTCAATCCTTACGCTGTAATGCCTGAAAATACTGCTTATATATCGTGGTGAACGGTATGAAGTGGTATAAATCCAAAGCTGCATATCAGATTTATTTATCCATGTAAGCAAATCAACTGCACCTGCTCTAAGTCTGTCCCTGTAAATCCTACACAATGGGAATTTCAGCGGTTTTTCAACCGGAATTTTTTCAGGATTCACAAATAATGTTTCGTCCAAATCAAAAGAAACAATCATAATTCCTCATATTTGTATTCGTAAGTATAAATCCATTCGCCGTCATGATAATCTTCTGCTTTTATAAGACGGTTATTTTCATCATAAGTATAGTATGTTACTGTTACACCAAATTCACCGTCATTTGTTTTCTCCGAAAGATTACCATTTTCGTCATATGAGTAAGAACGATATGAATTTATTCTGCCGTAAAAAGTATCTTTTATCAATCTGTCCTGCTCATCATATTCATACTCAATTTTCCCTGACTGGTGGTCATTCTGATACCCATATTCAGCGAATAATCTGCCCTTGTCATCATAAATATACTCTGTTTTTATTTCGTGTAGTTCATCATTATAAAGAACACTGTATTCAGTATCTGAAATCCTACAGTTGTTTTCGTCGTATTCATACTCAATATAATGCCATAATCTGCTATTATAATAAAAATCCTCTTTAATAAGCTTGCTGTACGTATCATAAGTATAAATAGTCCAGTTTGTCGGCAGTTCTTCATTTTCGGAAGTATATGTAACACTTATAAGCATATTATCTTTTTTGTCAAAGATATTTACTATTCTTTCAAAAAATCCGTGACTGTCGTTGCTTGTTACAGTCTGCTTGTACTCTGCATTTTCGGGAATTTCTATATCAGCAGTTTCATTCACATTTTCCGTCGTTTGTATGGGAACTGTTGCAGTTTCAGATGCCGGCTGTGTTGTCTGAACTGCTGTTATGGTCGTGGCTTCGGGGACGGAGACTTCCTCAGAAAAAGAAATCTCCTCACATACAAAAGCATCACTGCATGATACAAGACATACGGCACACAAAAATACAAAAATCAGCCTTTTTTTATTCATCATAATTCCTCATACTCATATTCGACATCAACAACAACTGTTCCGTCTTTTTTCATGCCTTTTTCCGATGTACAGCGGTTTTTCTCATCATAAATATATACTTCAGTATTATACCATTCGCTGTTTTCCGTATATTCAGTAAGAATATTTCCTTTGTCATCATAAGTGCGTGTGACAGTATTATATAAAGTACCGTCTGCTTCTTTGATAAATTCAGTTATTGGTCTGTTGTTTTCGTCGTATTCATAATCAACATACATATCAAACTTTGAATTGTCATTATACTGATGTTTTTCACGCTTTACATTATCATTTTCATCATATTCAAAAATATTTGAACTTTTCGGCTTGCTTTCGCCGTCATACCATGAATCTTTCTGTATCAAATCACCATTTTCATTGTATTCATAAGTTTCCCAATAATTAAGCTCAATATTTTCAAGATAATGATTTGCACATTTAAGCCTGTTGTTTTCGTCATATTCATATTCATCACGGGAAACATAATATTTGTCGTCCGTCTGCCTTACTTTCTGACAGCTTATCAGATTACCACTGCTGTCATAAGTATTTGTATAATCAGTATATGTGTCAAGGTTTAAGCTTACGTTACGGACTGCATTATCATTTTCATCATAGAATGTTACAGCCCTTAACGTTTTCTCACCTTGTATATATACATAGTGATTCCGCTTGTATACGGCATTTTCAGGAATATAAGCTGTATCTTTCGGATAAGTCACGATTTGCACATCAATTTCAGTTGTTGTGGCTTGTGTAGTTGCAGATGTTGTTTGTGTTGTCTGAACTGATGTTGCAGTTGTAACAGTTTCAGTGACGGAGACTTCCTCAGAAAAAGAAATCTCCTCACCTACAGAAGCATCACTGCATGATACAAGACATACAGCACAAAGCAATATGAAAATCAGACTTTTTTTATTCAACATAATTCTGCTCCATTTCATAAAATTCATATTCATATTCATAAGTATAATTAATATTTAATCCGCTGTTACTTTTGCTGTAACCTTTTCCGCTTATAATGCGATTATTTTCGTCATAAGTATATATATATACAAACGAGCTGTTTTTGTCTCCTAAGGATTCCTGTAGCATATTG
>CAMWKY010000160.1 GCA_947174965.1 uncultured Ruminococcus sp.
GGGAACACGTCTCACACATCTTAAAGTGATGGGCGGTGAACTGAAAGTGCGCAGTGAACTGACGTATAAGACGGCAGACGGTGAAGAAATAACCGAAAAAATAAGTGCAATAAGATTTTATTCAGGTGAAAAATTCCGCACAAATGAAATTGCAGTTGCAGGGGAAATATGTGCAGTTGCAGGACTTAGCGGAACATATTCAGGGCAGGGCGTTGGAAGCGTGGAAAACTCTGTAAAAACTGTATTAGAGCCTGTTATGACGTATAGAATTGAAGTTTCTGAAGATAAGAATATATATGAAGTGCTGAAAGATATGAAATGCCTTGAAGATACAGACCCACAGTTGCATATTGTATGGCATGAGCAATTGAAAGAAATTCACATTCAGCTTATGGGCGCAGTGCAGATTGAAGTGTTGAGCCGTATAATTGCCGAAAAATACGGCTATTCCGTCACATTTGCAAATGGTATTGTTGCATACAAGGAGACTATAGCGGATATTGCGGAGGGTGTAGGGCATTATGAGCCATTGAAACATTATGCGGAAGTGCATCTTCTGCTTGAGCCGTTGCCACGAAACAGCGGACTATGCTTTGATACGGCTGTTTCGGAAGATAAGCTTGACCGCAACTGGCAGAGACTTATTTTAACTCATTTAGAAGAAAAAACACATATAGGAGTGCTTACAGGTTCGCCGATTACTGATATGAAGATAACACTTGTTGCAGGAAAAGCACATCTGAAACATACAGAGGGCGGAGACTTCCGACAAGCTACGTACCGTGCAGTACGTCAGGGATTAAGGTGTGCGGAAAGTGTGCTGTTAGAGCCTTATTATGATTATGAACTTGAAATACCATCTGAATATGTAGGACGTGCGATTTCAGACTTACAGCGAATGTCAGCGGATTTCAGTTCACCCGAAACAGTCGGGGAAATGACTGTTATAAAGGGTTCTGCACCTGTTTCGGAAATGAACGACTATCAGGCAGATATAATCAGCTATACACGTGGAAAAGGCAGAATTTCGTGTATAAATGGCGGTTACAGGGAATGTCACAACGCTGACGAAATAATCAGTAAATTCAGTTATGATGCGGACAGCGATACGGATAACAGTGCAGATTCAATTTTTTGCAGTCACGGAGCAGGCTATAATGTGAAATGGTATGATGTTCCTAATCATATGCACTTATCATCATATCTTCAGCCAGAAAAGGAAGAACCTGAACAGAAAGCATATAGATTTGTAAACCGTGTTGTTTCGGATTCTGAACTTATGGAAATCTTTGAACGCACATATGGCAAAATCAACAGTGAGCCACGAAAAGCATTTAAATCCACAAAAATAAAAGCCAACTATAGCAAGCCCGTAAGCATACCGAATTATGATGGTTCAGATTATCTCATAGTTGACGGATATAATATTATTTTTGCGTGGGACGAACTGAAAAAAATTGCTGACAAAAATCTGAATGATGCAAGAATGGAACTTGCAAAGATATTGTGCAACTATCAGGGCTATACAGGATATGAAATTATACTTGTGTTTGATGCTTATAAGGTAAAGCGGAATCACCGTGATATTGAGAAATTCCACAATATAAACATAATCTACACAAAAGAGCGTGAAACAGCCGATACATATATAGAGTGCATAAGCCATGAACTCACAAAAAAACATCGTGTACGTGTTGCAACGTCCGACGGAGCAGAACAGCTTATAATTTTAGGCAACGGAGCTATGAGAATCTCTGCAAGTGAACTGCATAAGCGTATACTTGATGCTGACAAGACTATCCGTGATTTCATAGGAAACTGATATATAATTAAAAGAAAAAATTAATAAAAAGACTGGAAATTTATCTGAAAGTATGATATAATGTTTTTGATTGGTTTTTACAATGAAGTATTAACCTTGAATATTTACTTATTTAGGAGGTTTGTACATGAAAAAGGTACAATTGACAGAGACCGTTTTGCGTGACGCTAATCAGTCATTAATGGCAACCCGTCTCCCGTATTCCGATTATGAGGGAATCCTCGCCGATATGGATAAGGCAGGATATTACTCAATCGAATGTTGGGGCGGTGCTACATTTGATTCTTGTCTGCGTTATCTCAATGAAGACCCTTGGGAGAGATTAAGAGGATTAAGAAAAAATCTTCCGAACACAAGATTACAAATGCTTTTAAGAGGACAGAATCTTCTCGGTTACAAGCATTATCATGATGATGTTGTTGAAAAGTTCATTGAACTTTCAATCAAGAATGGTATTGATGTAATCCGTATTTTTGATGCTCTCAACGATTTCCGAAATATTGAGACTGCACTTAATTCTGTAAAGAAATATGCAAAGGAAAAGACAATTGCATCAGGCTGTATTTCATATACACAAAGTCCTGTACATACAGTTGACAAGTATATTGAAATGTGCAAGGAACTTAAGAAAATGGGATTTGATACAATCTGCCTTAAAGATATGGCAGGTACAATGTCACCATATGAAGCTGAAAATCTCATCAAGGGAATCAAAGATGCTATCGGTGATATGACACTCATTCTCCATACTCACTGCACAACAGGTATGGCATATATGACTATCACAAAGGCTATTGAATCGGGTATTGATGTAATCGATACAGCTACATCATGTTTTTCTGGCGGAACTTCTCAACCGTCCACTGAAACAATGTTCTACGCTTTACAGCAGTATGGCATTGACTGCGGACTTGATGAGGAAATTATTAATAAGGTAAATGACTATTTCAAGCCAATCAAGCAGAAATATGTTGACAACGGACAGCTTAATCCGAAAAGTCTTGCAACAGATGCACAGGCACTTGTCTATAAAGTTCCGGGCGGTATGCTCTCAAATATGATTGCAAATCTTACAGATATGCACGCTATGGACAAGTTTGATGATGCACTTGCTGAAATTCCGAAAGTTCGTGCAGATTTAGGCTATCCTCCGCTTGTAACACCGCTTTCACAAATGGTAGGAAATCAGGCTGTAACAAATGTTCTTGTCGGTGAGCGTTACAAGAATATTTCCAAAGAAGTAAAGAACTACATCAAGGGCGAATACGGTATTGCACCAGCTCCGATTGACCCCGAACTTTCCAAAAAGGTGCTTGGTGACAGTATGCCTGTTGACTGCCGTGACGAAGATAAAAAGCGTACAGGTGAGGACTTTACAAATGCTAAAGAAGCACTTGGCGACCTCTGTCGTTGCGAGGAAGATATAATGAGTTATATATGCTATCCCGACCAGACGCTTAAATTTCTCCAGAACCGTAAGGCGCAGGAAGAAAATGAGGCTGTTTATACAATTGAGGAAATGTAAGGAGGTATCAGCATGAATTTCTTTACACTTGCTGTTCAGACAGCTGACAGTGGTACTAAAATAAGCATAGGTGATGCCGCTGTTACTGCAATATTCGGCTATTGTGTTGTATTTTTCGGACTTGTACTGCTTATGTGCGTACTTTATGCAACAGGTGCAATTTTTCAGAGCAGAGATGAAAAAGCTAAAGCTGCTAAAAAGGCTGATGAAGCAAAACAGGCTGAAACAAAGCCTGCTGTTCCTGAAAAGAAGCCCGAACCCGTACTTGCAAAAGGCTCGGCAGGACACATAAAGCTCCACAATGTACCCGACAAGGAGGCTGCTATGATTATGGCTATTGTTGCTGATAAAATGCAGACTCCTCTTAATGAACTGCACTTTATTTCTATTAAGGAGGTCAAAAAATGAAATATAAAGTTACTCTCAATGGCAAAACATATGAAGTTGAGGTAGAAAAGGGAAAAGCAATTCTCCTTGACGAATACGAAGCACTTGCTCCTGCACCTGCACAGACAGCTGCACCTGTTGCCGCTCCTGTTGCTGCTGCTCCTGCACCGACTGCACCGGCAGCACCAGTAAATCTTGCAGAGGGCGAAACAGTATCAGCACCAATGCCGGGAAATATTATCCGTGTTGACGTTAAACAGGGAGATACAGTAAAAGAAGGACAGACTCTTGTAATCCTTGAAGCTATGAAAATGGAGAATGAAATTGTTGCTCCGAAAGACGGTACGGTTGCGCAGGTTGTAACAAGCAAAGGTGCTGTTGTAGATACAGGCTCACCACTCGTTATCATAGCATAAGGAGGGTGAAAAATGGATATTCTACAAACACTTACGGACTTGTGGGAGGGTTCAGGATTTCACAGCTTTTTAGTTAATGGCGGCTGGAAAAATCTTATCATGATAGCTATTGCGTGTGTACTGCTTTATCTGGGTATAAAGAAAAAGTTTGAACCGCTTCTGCTTGTTGGTATCGCATTTGGCTGTCTGCTTGTAAATCTTTCATATTTCGGTCCAGAATCGACAGATGCACTCTATCACCCTGATTTATGGACGGATTTTCTTGACCATGACAGCCCCTATTATCACAGTTACGGCTATATAATGGCAAACGGCGGACTTCTTGATATTCTCTACATAGGAGTAAAAGCAGGAATTTATCCTTCGCTTATATTTATGGGTGTAGGTGCAATGACTGACTTCGGACCTATGATTTCAAATCCAAAGAGCCTTTTGCTTGGTGCAGCTGCACAAATGGGCGTATTTCTTGCATTTTTCGGTGCTGTACTTCTCGGATTTACTGGAAATCAGGCTGCTGCTATAGGAATTATCGGAGGTGCTGATGGTCCGACTGCTATCTTCCTTACAACCAAACTCGCTCCCGAACTTCTTGGACCTATTGCAATTGCCGCATACTCATATATGGCACTTATCCCGATGATACAACCACCGCTTATGCGACTTCTTACAACTGAAAAAGAACGTAAGGTAAAAATGGAACAGAACAGAGTTGTATCAAAGACAGAAAAAATCCTGTTCCCGATTATTGTTGCAATGTTCGTAATACTTCTTTTGCCGTCAACAGCTCCTCTTATTGGCTGTCTCATGCTCGGCAACCTCTGGAGAGAATGTGGAGTTACAGAGAGACTTTCCGATACAGTTCAGAATGCGCTTATGAATATTGTAACCGTATTTCTTGGTATTTCAGTAGGTGCAACAACTGCCGCAGACAGTTTCCTTAACTGGCAGACACTTTTCATTATTGTACTTGGACTTACTGCATTCTGCTTCTCAACAGTAGGCGGACTTCTCGTAGGCAAACTCATGTATGTACTTACAGGTGGTAAAATCAATCCGCTTATCGGTTCAGCAGGTGTTTCCGCTGTTCCAATGGCGGCACGTGTTTCACAAGATGAGGGACGTAAAGCAAATCCGTCCAACTTCCTGCTTATGCACGCTATGGGTCCTAATGTTGCAGGTGTTATCGGTTCTGCAATTGCCGCAGGATTCCTCCTTGCTGTATTTGGTAATTAAAAAAATGCTGTATGTTCTTTTGAGCATACAGCTTTTTTATGCCGTAAATGACGGAATAATCTATAAATCCTGCCTTTTCTACGCTAAAGTTACAAAATATTAAATTTCGTTGAAAATTTGTAAAAAAATTCATAAATCGACTTGACAACAGAAAAC
>CAMWKY010000161.1 GCA_947174965.1 uncultured Ruminococcus sp.
GCATGGGAGTATGTTCAACAAAAGCAATATTTTTAACATTAACTATACTCTTGTGACCATTTTTCAGAACAAGCTGAAGCCAGCCGTTTCCGACAGATGCAATTTTTCCATATAATACACCTTTGCCCGCATTTTCACCGAAATAATTGAAATTTATCCATACATCTCTGCCAATATATACTCTTAAAATAGACTCTATTTTTGTAACTGATGAACTGTCCATTAATGTTTACTCCTCTGTCAAGCTTTCTGTAAAATTAAAGCTTAATATAGGTTACGTTGGTAATGTTGATAATTTTCTTGTATGGTCCTTCGCTGAGAATAAGCCAGCCTTTGCCTACTTTGTCAAGATTGCCCTTGATTGTTTCACCATAGCCATAGCCATTGTCGTGGACTTCCATAACATTAAGGCAGACAGTTATTTTCTTGCCGATATATTTTGATAACTCTACCTCAATTTCCATATCTTCGCCAAATTCGTTAAACATAAAAAATTCCTCCTTAATTTTAATTTTATTTAATCAACAAGCACGGGATTAAAGTCTTCCTCCCATGGCAAGCCCCATTTATTAAGAGCCTCCATGAATGGGTCGGGGTCAAATTCCTCAATATTATAAACACCTGCTTTATTCCAAGTGCCTGTCATAATCATCATTGCACCAATCATAGCCGGAACACCAGTTGTATAAGAAATAGCCTGCGAGCCTACCTCTTTATAGCATTCCTGATGGTCGCATATATTGTAAAGATAATAATTTTTATCTTTACCGTCTTTTTTTCCTCTGAAAATACAGCCGATATTTGTCTTTCCTACTGTACGTGGACCAAGTGATGCAGGGTCAGGAAGTACAGCCTTAAGGAATTGAAGCGGTACAATTTCTTTGCCCTCATACATAATCGGCTCAATTGAAGTCATACCAACATTTTCAAGGCATTTCAGATGAGTGAGATAGCTTTGTCCGAAAGTCATAAAGAATCTTATGCGCTTTATTCCCTTTATATTAAGTGCAAGGGATTCAAGTTCTTCATGATGCAGTAAATACATATCCTTTTCGCCAACACCCTTGAAATTATACACACGCTTGATTTCCATTGGTTCAGTCTCAATCCATTTTCCGTCCTCAATGTAACTTCCTTTTGCAGAAACTTCACGGATATTTATTTCAGGGTTGAAATTAGTTGCGAACGGATAACCATGGTCACCGCCGTTGCAATCAAGAATATCAATATAATTGATTTCATCAAACTGATGTTTCATTGCATAAGCAGAAAATACACCTGTAACACCAGGGTCAAATCCACTTCCAAGAAGTGCGGTAATACCTGCCTGTTCAAATTTTTCACGATATGCCCACTGCCATTTATACTCAAATTTTGCAGTGTCAAGCGGTTCATAGTTTGCCGTATCAACATAGTGCGTTTTTGTGGCAAGACAAGCGTCCATAATAGTCAAATCCTGATAAGGAAGTGCAAGATTAAGAACGACATCAGGCTTGTAACTGTTGATTAATTCAATAAGCTCATCAACATTATCCGCATTAACCTGTGCAGTTTCAATAACTGTCTTTGTAATGGGCTGTAACTTCTCTTTAAGAGCATCACATTTGGACTTTGTACGGCTTGCAATCATAATGCCCTCAAATACGTCACTGTTCTGACAGCATTTGTGAATGGCAACAGATGCAACTCCGCCACAGCCGATAATCATACATTTTTTCATTAGCAAAACTCCTTTATCTTATATTATTTTGTTTTTTCGGTATCAGGGCAACAACAAGTATAAACAGTGAAACTATTATTGCAAAAATATTTTTGCCGACAGGTGATTTGTCCGATAAAACAAGGTACTTGCTTGGCTTTTCGGGGTCAACTTTTATCTGTATCCTTTCGCCGATTTTATAAGCTGTACTGCTTGAAACAGCAACAGCCACACCTGTATATGTTTCGCCGTCAACTTCATAGCTGAAATGTGGTTGATACATTATTTTTTTACTTCGTCTGTTTGAGCTTGAACTCCTTTTTCTTCTGACTTCGTTTATATTTGTGATTTCTGCCATGACAGACTGCGTGCAGTTTTTTTGTTTATCACGATATGATATAATGTCAAAAATACTGAATGTCACGAATATAACTACCACAAGAACAGCCATAGCAACTGCATTTTTTCTGCTCATCTGAATTTTTCTGCTCATTATGATTTCCCTCTTATCAATTTTTTTCCTGTTCTGCATAAGATAATCGCCAATGCTATTGCACCCAAAAATATCCCGAATGAATAAGAACTTTTATAATGCGTAATATCATCTTCCACAAGATATGTTTTTGGATTTTCAGGGTTAAATTTTATAACTATTGTGCCATTGAGTTTATATTTTGTTTTCAGTGTGGTATATCTTGTATGACCGTTAAATATTTTGCCGTCCACAAAATAAGTAAAGTGTGCTGTATATGTCATTTGACTTATACGACCTCTTGTTTTTCGTTTCTGTTCTATACGTACAATTTGTGCTGTTGCCGTATCTGTACAATGTTTCTGCTTGTATTTCAGTAATGCACCGTTAAAAATACCAACTACAAAAAAAATAACAGCACAAATAATAAAAGTTGAAACTGAAAAATTCAAATTTTTCCTCATTTCATTTTCCCTAATCAACAGCAGTCCCAGTTGTACAATACATCACTGAAATCACAGGCTTTAAGGTTTTCTGTTCTGATAAAGAAATTACATACTCCCGAATCGCCCCACATAATGACATATTCATCTTCTTTATAGTCGCTGTCCATCTGAAAAAGCAAGTAATCATAATCCTGTAAATCTTCCTGCCAGCGTGGGTCTTCCTGTGTAAATACTGGAATACCGCCAATCATGTGACCGCCGTAATCTTCGGGGTCTTCATCTAAATAATCATACTTTTCATCAGAAAAATCATAATATGTACTTATGCTTTCGTAAATCTCAACAGCAAATTCCCCATTATCCTCAATAGGCATACCATATTCATAATCGTCCCAGTCATGCTTTACAATCTTGCTGATAACTTCATCACGTGTTACTGTATTATCAACGGTCGGATAATATATAACTCTAAAAGTATTCTGATTTGTCTGATTATCAAAGTCCATACCGTATACATCATCATTGAGAATCCAGAATTGCAGAAGTCCGCTTTTTGGATATTCAGGAAGTGTAACCTTTGAGCAGTCAATCTGTGCAAGAAAGCGTAACTGTCTGCCCTCATTGTCAACAGGAAAACTGCCGTCATGCGGAATATATCCCACTCCGCCAAACTTGCTTACAAATATATCTTCTGTTCTTCCTGTTATTTTCATTCGCATACACGGCATCTGGTCGCCGTCTTTATAGTCTATCATGATAAATCCCCCTTTTGTTTATGATAATGCAAGAAGCATTTCCCTGATTATTTTGCAGGCTACAGCCGTAGATGCTCCCGACTGGTCATAATGCGGACTAAGTTCATTCACATCACAACCCACTATATTAAGTGAACTGCATACAAGCGTAACAGCCTCACGGAGTTCCCTGAACGAAACACCTTCAGCTTCAGGAGTACCTGTTCCGCAGAATACAGACGGGTCAAGCACATCTAAATCAAGTGTAAAGTAAACATTTTTGCCTTTAAGTTTTTCAACAGTTTCAGCAAGTCCGTCAAAACTGAATTTGTGCATTTCTGTATGCTCTTTTGCAAATACAAATTCCTCTCTGTCGCCACTTCTAATGCCAAACTGGAATATATGACCGTCTCCGACAAGTTCATGACATCTTCTCAATACACAAGCATGAGACAACGGCTGACCTAAATAATCATCACGCAAATCAGCATGAGCATCAAAATGTACTATATATAAATCGTCATATTTTTCCTTGGCTGCCATAACTGAGCCAAGTGTTACAAGATGTTCACCGCCTATCATGAACGGGATTTTTTCGTCTTTCAGAATAATATCCGAACGCATTGCAATATCAGCTATGGCACGTCTGACACTGCCGAACGGAAGTTCCAAGTCACCACTGTCAAAATAGCAGTAGTCCGTCATGTCCTTGTCCTGATAAGGACTATATGTTTCAATACCGAAACTTTCTGAACGGATTGCAGACGGCGCAAAGCGAGTTCCCGGACGAAAACTTGTTGTACTGTCATATCCTGCACCAAAAAGAACTATTTTTGCATCATCATATTCTGAATCGCAGGCAATAAAAGTCTGGATATTTTTATTCAACATCTCTCAACATCTCCTCAACATAGTTTGGAAGTGCAAAAGCACCGCAATGGAGTTTTGTATTGTAATACCTTGTTTTAAGTCCGAGCATATTCCACCTTACAGAGTTTAAGTCGTGTACAGGGTGATACTTTTTTGATGCGAAACCAAAAAGCCAGTGTCCAGACGGATAAGTTGGTATATGAGCCTGATAAACACGACTTATCGGAAAACTTTCAACTATTTTCCTATGCGCTCTCTGCATTGCAAGGGCATCTTCATCATAGAACGGACTTTCATGCTGATTAACCATAATACCGTCATCTCTCAAAGCCTTGTTACATGAGCCGTAAAATTCTTTAGTAAAAAGACTTTCTCCTGGTCCGAAAGGGTCGGTTGAATCAACTATTATTACATCATATTTATTGTCGCATCTTCTTATGAATTTAACACCGTCCTCACAGAAAATATGCACTCTTTCATCATCAAGACAACAAGCTGTTGTCGGAAGATACTTTTTGCTGACTTCAATAACAAGTTCATCAATCTCAACCAAATCAATACTTTCAACGCTGGAATAACGTGTAAGCTCACGGATAACACCGCCGTCCCCTGCTCCGATTACAAGTATATTTTTAGGATTCGGGTGAACAGCCATTGGTATATGAGTAATCATCTCATGATAGATAAACTCATCTTTTTCAGTAAGCATCATATAACCGTCAAGCGTAAGGAATCTGCCGAACTCCTTTGAATCGAAAATATCAATACGCTGAAATTCACTTTGTGCCGTATAAATCTGACGGTCAACTTTAATTGAGAACTTTACATTAGGTGTATGCCGTTCAGTAAACCATAATTCCATAAAAATCCTCCTTTAAAACTTGTTCTTATTCTCCGTATATAGCATCAGTGACCGCTACAATAATCGAATATTTATCCTTTCCCAACTCAGTTTTTCTGGCTTCAAGGTCGAAATCTTCGCCAAAAAGCAGATACTTTTGCATAATAGTTTCCTTATCTGTAACACTACTTCCTTTATTAAGAGTAACAACGAACCGATAATTCTGCGGATTTTCCACATATTCTTCATATTCGGCAATTAAAGCCTCTGCTTTTTCGAGAAATTCGTCCTTTCTGGATTCATCATGTATTGTCAAAATAAATGTCATTACATATTCCTTGTCCGAACCAACAGTTTTGCCATCAACTTCGGAAATTTTCATACAGTCATTTTCATTGACACACTTTTCTATATCAGAAGCACATCTTTTGTCATACATATCTACAAC
>CAMWKY010000162.1 GCA_947174965.1 uncultured Ruminococcus sp.
TTTTATAGTCTCCTTGATTTTTTGTTGATTTATAATAAAAAAATGTCGTTTTTTTGTGCATATATACAAATCAATAAAAAAACTCTTGACATTTCAGAAAAATGCTGATATAATATAAAAGTCGTCAGCGAGGCGTAACTCAGTTTGGTAGAGTGCTTGGTTTGGGACCAAGATGCCGCAGGTTCGAGTCCTGTCGCCTCGACCATTATCACCTGAATCAAGCAAAAAAAATTTTTAAAAAATTTCAAAAAAGTACTTGACAAATCAAAAAAAGTGTGATATAATAAATATCGTCAGTTAAGCTGGTGTAGCTCAGTTGGTAGAGCAGCTGATTTGTAATCAGCAGGTCGGGGGTTCGAGTCCGTCCACCAGCTCCATTTTATCGGTCAATGTGCCGATAATTTTTTGAAATCTGTATGGGAGAGTTCCCGAGTGGCCAAAGGGGGCAGACTGTAAATCTGTTGCTTTTTAGCTTCGATGGTCCGAATCCATCCTCTCCCACCAGTTTCTTTTATACCTTTAGTAACTCCGCTTAATGTCAGGCGGTTTTTTTTATGCCTGAAAAAAAAGCGGATTTACACGAAAATTATAATATAATGTGCATAAATGTATTTATTCTGCTGTGAGGTTAAGCCATGACTGAAAATTACAGATACTATGAAGGTTTCGAGGGCGAGCCTGAATATACTTTATGTCTTTGTGACAAGAATTTTCCTATTGAAAAAATACACATATGGGATGGATATTTCAGTGATATAATCGAAACTGTTGAACCTGCTCAGAATGGATGGGAAAGCCTTGCCAAATATTATCATCTGTGCATTGACTTTGATAATGATAACTGGAAAGTACCTGATATTGAATCCGCTTTACAGCAGTTAAAAAATATTGATACTTCAAAAATTGAATTTCCGAAAAGTCATGATATTCTGAAACTTCTTATTGAGATGTTCACAAAAGCCTGCGAAAATAATCTGACAGTATATATTGAATACTGTTGATGTATAAAATTATCTGAATAAATTATCCTTTGGAGGAATTTAAAATGATTAGAGAAGATTTAAGAAATATTGCTATTATTGCCCACGTTGACCACGGCAAAACTACTCTTGTTGATGAAATGCTCAAACAAGGCGGAGTTTTCCGTGAAAATCAGGCAGTTGCAGAGCGTGTCATGGATTCAAACGATATTGAGCGTGAGCGTGGCATAACTATACTTGCAAAAAATACTTCCGTAATGTACAATGATATAAAAATAAACATAATAGACACTCCTGGACACGCTGATTTCGGCGGTGAGGTTGAGCGTGTACTTGAAATGGTTGACGGTGTGTTACTGCTTGTTGACGCTGCCGAAGGTCCTATGCCTCAGACAAGATTCGTACTTTCAAAGGCTCTTGAAATGGGTCACAAGATTATTGTTGTTGTAAACAAAATTGACCGTCCAGACGCAAGACTTGATGAAATCGGCGACGAAGTACTTGAACTGCTCCTTGACCTTGATGCAAATGATGAACAGCTTGAATCCCCGATTCTTTTCTGCTCAGGCAGAAGCGGTACAGCATCTCTTAGTCAGTATGAAGCAGGTACAGACCTCAAACCCCTCTTTGACACTATCATAAACTACATTGAACCACCGCAGGGTAATGAAGAAGAACCATTACAGATGCTTATTTCCTCTATTGACTACAACGACTATGTGGGACGTATCGGCATAGGACGTATTGTGCGTGGCAATATCAAGGTAAATCAGCCGATAACAGTGTGCGACTATACCGGCTCAAAGAAAAACTACAACTCAAAAATTGTCTCACTTCTTCAGATTCAGGGCTTACAGCGTGTACCTGTTGAATCTGCACAAATGGGTGATATTGTGTGGATTTCAGGTATTGACAACATAACAATCGGAGATACTATATGCGCAGTTGATACTCCCGAACCACTTCCATTTGTGAAAATCAGTGAGCCTACAGTTGAGATGACTTTTTCTGTAAATGACAGTCCGTTTGCCGGACGTGAGGGAAAATTTGTAACCTCCCGACAGCTCCGTGAAAGACTTTTCAAGGAACTGCTCAAAGACGTTTCACTTCGTGTAGAGGAAACAGAATCAACAGATTCATTCCGTGTTGCTGGACGTGGAGAAATGCACCTCTCTATACTCATTGAAAATATGAGACGTGAGGGCTATGAACTTGCTGTATCAACTCCACGTGTACTCTACAAAGAGGGTGAGGACGGCAGAAAACTTGAACCGATTGAGCGACTTGTAATTGATGTTCCTGAAGATAATGTTGGCTCTGTAATGGAGAAAATAGGAAGCCGTAAAGGTGAACTTGTTGAAATGCACCCGCAGGGCAGTCGTATGAGGATTGAATTTCTTGTGCCTGCTCGTGGATTATTTGGCTATAAGAGTGAATTTCTTACAGATACAAAGGGCGAGGGCATTATGAGCCACGTTTTCGAGGATTATCAGCCATATAAGGGTGATATTGAACGCAGAAAAACAGGTTCACTTGTATCATTTGAAACAGGTGAAGCCGTAACATACGGACTTTTCAATGCGCAGGAGCGTGGACAGCTTTTCATTCCGGCAGGTACACAGGTATATGAAGGAATGATTGTCGGAGCATCTCCGAAAACTGACGACCTTGTTGTAAACGTGTGCAAGAGAAAGCACCTCACAAACACCCGTGCAAGCGGAAGTGATGATGCACTTCGACTTGTTCCGCATCGTATACTCAGTCTTGAGGATTGCCTTGAGTTCCTTGCTGATGATGAACTTCTTGAAGTCACACCTGAAAGTCTCAGAATCCGCAAAAGAATACTCAGCAATTCTCAGCGTGCAAAAGTAAAAGCGAAGTCATAAAATTTTACAGAAACTATGGAGAAACACCATGAAAAAAATAATACCATTTCTTTTTGCAGGTCTTTTTCTTTTATCGTCCTGCGGAGACAAAAAAATCGACAGTCCGTCAAATGAACAGTCTGAAACACAGGAAGTTACACAGGAAATTCCTACAGACAGAATAAGAGATATTGAGACTATCGAAGATTTTGAATATGAAATCATTGACAATTCTGCTACAATAACAAAATATACGGGAACTTCAACAGCAGTTGAAGTCCCTGCTGAAATAGAGGGTGTGCCGGTTACAAAAATAGGATTTTATGCTTTTGAAGCACAATATGACATTGAAACAGTCCAGCTTCCCGAAACAATAGAGCTTATATGTCAGGGAGCATTTATGGACTGCGCATCTATGAAAAGTATCAATCTGCCTGAAAGTCTCACGGCGATTGAAAGAGGGGCTTTTGTTTCATGCACAAGTCTTGAATCACTTGTTATACCGTCAGCTGTTGAGTCAATAGCAATGGAGGCTTTTACAGCTTGTGAAAGCATGACATCACTTACTATAAACAGTCCGAATCTTGAATATACAGAATGGGGACTGGAAGAACTGCCGAATATTACCATATATGCAGATGAAAACTCTGACATATATAAGTGGGCAACTGAAAAGGGGCTTGCTGTATCTGTATTATAATCGGAGGGACTATGTTTAACACTAAAAAATTTACTGCTGTTCTTTTGTCTGCATTGTTTCTCACTGCACTTAATTCATGTGACAAAGCGGAAAATATGTCATCAGAAAATGCTGTATCTCAAACAGGTGTTACGGATATTATAACTCCTGATGAAAATAGTGAGGAATATGACCTTGGAAGTTACAGAATCAGCCAGAACGGAATAAAACTTTATTATGATGAATCCGAAATACCGACAGAATTAATGCTTACGCTTGAAAAGTATTTCACATCATTTCAGAATAATGACTTTGAACTATACAAGTCGTGCCTTGCATCTGATTATATTGAAAGATACAATAAATATCTGATTGAAAATTACAGCTCCAACGATAAGGAATACAGCCTGAAAGATTCTTTTGAATTGCAGTGTAAAAACGTAAGAAACCTCATGATTCAGCAGATAACAGGCGAATTTGACGTATCAGACGATACAGAACATTCAGGAAATTTCAAAATTACAAGATTAAAAGCTGAACCCGCTGAACTTGGTGAAGATGAAACGACAGAAGAACTCACTAAGAAATTTTTCAGCTTTCTTGATGATGTACTTGACATGGACTACTATTCATACATCAGCGAACAGGCGGACAGTCTGAAATACTTCACTTTCTTTGTAATTGCAGAGGGTGAGGACGGAGAAGAACACCGCATAATAAGCGAGATGGATATTGTTTTTGCTGAAAAAAACGGCAAGTACTATACTTTCGGTTAAGGAGTTTTTATGATAAAAAAAGTATTATGCGGTATCACCGCATTTACAATGGCTTTTGCGTTGACAGCCTGCAACTTATCATCTGAACATAATAACATGGTTGGAATGGACAGCAGTGATATTGCTGAATCAGACCTGCCATATGGTGCTACTTTGTGCGAACTTTCAAGTTCAAATGACGACAATATAAAAGTTGCTGTTGATTTTGACAAGCGTTATTTCTCCGATTCAGAGAACAATATAAAATATGATGAAATATACAAGATTCATGATTATATTGTTGCAATTGACACAAACGACCATGAACTGCTGAAAAGTACCTATTATCCGGGTTTTCTTGAATATTTATGCGGACAGTATGAATTAACTGCCGATGAATATATTGACAGTTTCAACAATATGCTTAAAACAGATATAGGTGAAAACTCAAGTATAAACTATATCAACATTTCAAACTGTTATTCTGCTGATGATGAAGATTTTCAGGCATACTATCAGCTTCGTGATGAAATTCTTACTGCAATCGGCGCAGGAGAAATAACATCACGCAAAACTATTGAGGTCGGAGGATATACCACTTTTGAAGACGAAAGCGGAAATCATCAGCTTACAAACTATCATCAGCCAATTATTGCCTGTATCTATGAAATAGACGGGCAGATATATATTTTTTAATCATAGGAGGAAAAAATCATGCCATTTATTAATTTAAAGACAAATGTAATTACTGACAATGCGCAGAATACTGCATTGAAAACAGCTTTCGGAAAAGCTATTGAAGCAATTCCCGGTAAATCAGAGGACTGGCTCATGGTTGCAATTGATGACGGTCTTAATCTTTATTTCAAGGGTGACCCTGCACCTTGCGCAATGGTTGAAGTCAGCGTATTTGGT
This sequence comes from uncultured Ruminococcus sp., assembly GCA_947174965.1. Lineage (GTDB taxonomy): Bacteria > Bacillota > Clostridia > Oscillospirales > Ruminococcaceae > Ruminococcus. The sequence goes on from CAMWKY010000162.1 coordinate 5,195, forward strand.
ACAGAAAATTCAGCAGCATACAATGTACTTACAAGAAAAATCTGCGATATACTTAACGAAACACTTGATATTCAGAAATCAAGAGTATATGTAAAGTATGAAACTACAAAAGACTGGGGCTGGAACGGCGGAAACTTCTGATAACAGCACCTCACAATCAAAAATCCCTCAACCATTCTAAAGTTGAGGGACTTTTTTATTTTAAAAAAACAGGTTTTGTTACTTCATAGTAATATGATGACTGTTTATTATTTTGATGTTCTTTTT
>CAMWKY010000163.1 GCA_947174965.1 uncultured Ruminococcus sp.
ATACAATTCAGATAATATATTATTGCCGTAAAGTTTCATTGAATTACAGAATTATGACAATAGTTAAGAAAAACTTCCTTGACAAACATTATAAACAAATGGTATAATGAAGAAAAAATATTGTATAATATTATTATAAGGAGGTTTTTTATATGAAAATCAGGAAAATACTTGCTTCTGTAATTGCATTGTGTTCTGTAGGCGGATTACTGCCAGTCAATATAGTACAACAGCAGAAAGCAAGTGCATCTGAAAACGTTCTTGCATTTCCGGGAGCTGTAGGCGGTGGAAAATATGCAACGGGCGGACGTGGCGGAGAAGTTTATCACGTCACAAACCTTAACGACAGCGGAGCAGGTTCATTCCGTGATGCTGTAAGCAAATCGGGCAGAATTGTTGTATTTGATGTAAGCGGGACAATCGAACTCAAAGGCAATATTCTTTGTCAGAGCAATATCACAATTGCAGGACAGACAGCTCCGGGCGGTTCAGGTATCACTCTCAAAAACTACAAATTAGGTATGTCAGGGGACAATATAATCTGCCGATATATTTCTTCACGTCCAGGACCATATGCCTCAACAAGTTCAGGCAATGACGCATGGGGCGGTGCAAAGGGTTCAAACTCTATTATAGACCACTGTTCTATGGGCTGGACAACTGACGAGCAGTGGGGACTTTATTCCAACAATGAATACTATACCGTACAGTATTCCGTTATAGGTCCTGCTGATTCATGGGGCGGTCACAAAAAAGGTCTGCACGGCTTCGGTTTGATGATGGGCAAGGGTAACCTCACTTTCGACCATAATCTTATTATACATAACGTTTCAAGAAATTTTCGTGGCAAGGTGCAGAGTACATATACAGCTGATTTCACCAACAATGTAATTTATGACTGGGGCTATCAGACCGCCTATGGTACTATCGGACACCTTAACTATGTCAACAATACGCTTAAAATGGGCAACTCCACAACAGGCGGTAAGCATTATATAAATGTAGACAGTTCAACAAGTCCGCAGAATTTCAAGGTATATATTGCAGGAAATGCCATGTTGAATAAAGATAACACCATATATAACAATCTCACAAGTGACAACTGGGCAGGTGTTGACGTTAAAGAGTCTATCGGAATAACCAAAAATGACCTTGTTTCAAATTCTCCGTTTGCAATTACAGTAAATGGCGAGAACGTTTCATCTGTCGGCGGAGTTGAAAGCTCACAGGATTCATATAATCATGTTATTCAGTTTGCAGGAAACGGCATATCATCAGAAAAAAGAACAGCTATAGACAAGCAGTGTGCATATGAAACTGAAAGTGGTACAGGCTCATGCAGTGGTACTTCTGAATATGACGCATCAATGACAGACCTTGATAAATATAGTATTAAGTGCGGAGTAACGTACACTTACCCGTCAGCCGTACTTGAAAAGCAGATTGTTGACAGCGACAATGACGGTATGCCTGATGACTGGGAGCTTGCAAGAGGGCTTGACCCGAATGATGCAGGTGACTACAAAGGTGATTACTGCGGTCAGGGATATATGAATATCGAGTATTATATCAATGATTTAACTGTTGATTCATTCCCTGAAGGTGTTGTAACACTTTCTCCCGAAAGTTCAGTTCCGCCACAACCGCCTACTCCTGCAATATCAGCATTTGAAACAATAGAGGCTGAAAATTTTGACGAACAAGAGGGTATAAAAGCAGAAGATTTGTCAACAGGCGGTAAAAATATCGGCTATATTGAAAACGGCGATTATGTCATGTTCAAGAAAGTTGATTTTGGAGACGGTGCAAAGTCATTCGGCGGTAAATTTTCGGGCAATCCATGTACAATAGAGCTTTATCTTGACAATATGAATGATGATTCTCCTGTTGCATCTGTAGATTTCAAAGGCACATCAGGATTTAATGATTATCAGGATATTATGTTCAATATTCCGAAAATAACAGGTACACACGCTCTCTACATCAGATTTACAGGCGGAGACGGCTATCTTATGAATATAGACAGCTTTATTTTCAGTAAAGATATAGCAATATTAAACGGAAAATATTTCACTCATGCTGCTGTAAATGACAATGCAAACCCGACTTCATGGGAGATAGCAGAAAATGCCGATACAGGCTCACTTATTTTTGGCGACCGTGATTTCACAATGACATCAATTCCCGACTGCATAAAAGGTGCAGAGATAATGAAAACTTCATGTGATGCAAAGACAGTAATGTCAGGAAATACACTTGTATTCACTGCCGGAGCAGATATTGACTTCTATGTCGGAGTTGATACACGTGTAGAGAATACACCCGAATTTCTTGCCGATTACACAAAAACAACCGAAACTTTCACTACATCAAATGATGTTGAATATGTGCTTTACAAGAGGACTTTCAATGCGAATAAACCTGTAGTAGTCGGCAATAACGGACAGTCGGCTTACTGTATGAACTTCACATTATTTGCAGTACCTGCATCAAGTGAACTAAAAGGAGATATAAACAGTGATGGTGCTGTTGATGTTGCTGACCTTGTATTGATGTGCAAGCACATTCTTTCAGAATCACCATTGACAGCAGAGCAGGCAAAAATTGCAGACCTTGACGGCGATGGCAGAATAGATGTTTTTGACATGATTGCACTGCGTAAAATTGTAGCCGGAAATATAAAATCATAAATACATAAATCCCGAAATCACCGCATATCCTTTAATGATATATTAAAGCGAAAATGTGGTGATTTTATGGGATTGACAGAAAAGGAAGCATCAGCACGGCTTAAAACGGACGGACTGAATATACTGGAGGAAAAAAAGAAAACAAGCGCAGTTAAGATATTTGCAGGGCAGTTCAAAGATGTTATGGTTATGATATTATTAGGTGCAACTGTCATATCTGTTCTTGTCGGAGAAGTTTCAGATGCTGTTACAATAATTCTTATTGTGCTTTTAAATGCAATTTTAGGATTTATTCAGGAATACCGTACGGAACATACACTTGAGGCGTTAAAATCCATGACGTCTCCGACAGCTAAATGTTATAGAGACGGCAGACTGAAAGAAATCGAAGCAGAGAAGCTTGTTGTTGATGATGTAATCGAACTGGAAGCAGGTGACAGAGTACCAGCCGATTGTGTTATTCTTAACTGTTCAGGATTTTTTGCAGATGAAGCCATTCTTACAGGTGAATCCGAACCGACAGCTAAAAGAGTTGGTATAACAAGCGACATGGATAACAGCATAAACAAGCCTAATATCATATATTGCGGAACATCTGCTGTAAAGGGTACTTGTCGGGCTAAAGTCATTGCAACGGGAACACGTACGCAAATGGGACATATATCGGAACTTATTGCAGATATAGACAAGGAAATGACACCTTTGCAGAAACGTCTTGCCGAATTAGGAAAAGTTGTTGCTATAATATGCCTTGTAGTATGTTTTGCCGTATTTGGAGCAGGTGTACTTCGTGGCGAGGACGTTTTTACTATGATGATGACAGGAATAACTGTTGCCATAGCTGCTATTCCTGAAGGACTTCCTGCAACAGTTACTATTGCCCTTGCACTTGCTGTAAGCCGTATGCTGAAACAAAAGGCACTTGTAAACAAACTGCACAGCGTTGAAACATTAGGTTGTGCATCTGTCATATGCTCCGACAAGACAGGTACAATAACCGAAAATAAAATGACAGTTACAGAACTCTCCACAGCAGACAGCGATTATCATTTTACAGGAATGGGATATAAAATAAGCGGAGAAGTAACAGAAGATGAAAAAGCAATAAATCCGATTAATGAAAAATCTTTGTGTGAGACGCTGAAATGCGGTATCGTATGTTCAACAGCATCTATTTCTACGGATAAATCAAATTCAAGCCGTAGACGTGGTGCGCTCAGAGCAAAAGGCGAATGGACGGCAACAGGCGACCCGACAGAAATAGCACTTCTTGTTGCATCTGCAAAAGCAGGTATTACAAGAGAAAATCTGAACTGCACAAAACTGAAAGAATTTCCCTTTGACAGTGAAACAAGATTTATGGCAGTGCATTGTGCTGAACATTCAGACAAAAAGATATATTTTAAAGGTGCAGAGGAAGTTATTTTGCCACGCTGTACACAATACATGAATAAAAAAGGCGAACTTATCCCGATAACTCCGAAAATGAGGAAAAAAATATCAGAAAAAGTCATAGAAATGTCGGATAGAGCGTTGAGAGTGCTTGCACTTGCTTTCTGTTTTTCAGATGTTTTTGATGAAAAACGTGGAAATCTTGTCTTTTTAGGATTGGCAGGAATGATTGACCCTCCACGTGAGGAGGCAAAAATTGCTATAAGAAAATGTGCAAATGCTTCTGTCAGGGCAGTCATGATAACAGGCGACCACAAAAATACAGCTGTTGCAATTGCAAAAAAGGCGGGACTTCTCAAAAACGGCAAAGCTATGACAGGTGCAGAGCTTGACACTCTTACAGATGAACAGCTTGACAGATGCATAAACAGCTATACAGTTTTTGCAAGAGTTGAGCCGGTACACAAATTGAGGATTGTACGCAGTTTCAAGCGACGTGGTGAGATTGTCACAATGACAGGCGACGGAGTAAATGATGCGCCTGCAATAAAAGAAGCTGATGTAGGTGTAGCAATGGGAATAACAGGTACAGACGTTACAAAGCAGGCTGCTGATGTAATTCTGCTTGATGATAATCTTGCAACACTTGTAAATGCTGTTGAACAGGGGCGTTGTGTGTATTCAAATATAAGAAAGTTTGTACGCTATCTTCTTTCATGCAATATTGGCGAAGTTCTTACAATGTTTCTTGGAATATTAATGGGTATGCCGATAATTTTAATGCCCGTCCAGTTGTTGCTTGTCAATCTTGTAACAGACGGCTTGCCTGCGATAGCACTTGGACTTGAACCGCCCGATAGTGATATAATGAATAAACCGCCACGCAAATCTATAGAGGGATTTTTTGCAGGCGGTCTGATGTCAAAAATAATTTTTCGTGGAATATTCATAGGTTTGTCAACTCTTGCATCATTTGCAGTTATAATGCGAATGGGCGGAACTGTTGAAGCAAGCAGAACAGGTGCATTGATAACGCTTGTAATGTCACAGCTTATTCATGTATTTGAATGTAAATCCGAAAAACACTCAATATTCGGCATAAATATATTCAACAATGTAAAGCTTATACTTGCCGTTGTGGTATCATTTATAGCACTTGCTGTAGCTGTATTTATTCCGCAGTTGCAGGGCATATTTCAGACAGTATCGCTTGACTCAAATCAACTGCTTACTGCACTTGGATTCAGTGTTGCCGTACCTGTTATAAGCGGAATCTTTGGCAGATTCGGAGCTAAAAATCAGTAATATCTGCCTATATATTTTTATTAAGCACAACTGTAAAAG
>CAMWKY010000164.1 GCA_947174965.1 uncultured Ruminococcus sp.
TTTATACAGATATTCAGATGAAATTATTATAAAAACTGATAAGACCGACTGGAGAGAAAATAAGAAAAGTCCTGATGGTGAACTTCTCTACGATAAGAAAGGTTTGCAAATATCAGCACTTCTTGATGATAAGAATTTCATGGCAGGTTATTTGCTCCCGATTTATATAAAAAATGATAGAGAAGATGCAAATATCTGTCTTAGTAAAATGAGAATTGACGGCAAGGAAACAGATATTTCAGATGTCAATGTACTTTCAGTAAAAAAGGGCAAGGACGCTGTGAAATTCATGACAATATACCCTGCTTATGAGGGTATAGATGAATACAGCAAGACAGAAGTGCAGTTTACTTTTACATTGGACAGTACCGGAGATACTTTGATAACCGATTATATAACCATTCAGGGACTTACAGAAAAGGAGAATTAAAATGACTGAAAAGGAAAAACAACAGGCAGGTGAACTTTACAACGGCAACGACCCCGAACTTGTTGCCGAAAGAGTTACCGCAAAAAAACTCTGTGCGGAATACAATGCCGCTACTTATAATGATTATCAGAAAAAAAATCGCTTACTCGACAGACTTCTGACGTTCAGGGGCGAAAATACGTGGATTGAAGCTAACTTTTTCTGCGATTACGGATATAATATCATAATCGGAGACAATTTCTATGCAAATCACAATCTTGTGATTCTGGATTGTGCAGAAGTTACATTCGGAGACAATGTTTTCATAGGTCCAAACTGCGGATTCTATACAGCAGGTCACCCGATTGACGTTGAACAGAGAAACAGCGGTCTTGAATATGCAAAGCCGATTAAAATAGGCAGTAATGTATGGATTGGCGGAAATGTGTGTGTAATGCCTGGAGTAACTATCGGCGACAATGTTGTAATCGGTGGAGGAAGTGTGGTTGTAAAGGATATTCCGTCAGATACTGTTGCAGTAGGAAATCCGTGCAAAGTTGTCCGCAAGATTACAGAAGCTGACAAAAAGAAGTAAAGAAAGGAGCTGGGTCATGAATACTCTACATTTTAAGTATGCAGTTGAAATTGAAAAAACACGCTCAATAACTCAGGCTGCGGAAAATCTCTACATGGCTCAGCCTAATTTAAGCAAGGCAATAAAAGAACTTGAAAGCTCTCTGGGTATTGTCATTTTTCGCCGTACTTCAAAAGGTGTTATCCCTACGGAACAGGGCGTGAAGTTTCTGAACTGTGCAAAGCAGATTCTTATGCAGATTGACAATATGGAGTCGATAGCATTACCAAATAAGCACGAAAAACGCAGAATCCGTATATCAGTTCCACGCACGGCTTATATTTCCAAAGCTTTTTCCGATTATATTGCCCTCTCTGATTCGTCGGAGGATATGGAAATTTATTTCTGTGAGACAAATTCCATGCGTACTATTGAAAATATCAGGGAAAACGGATATAATTTTGGTATTATAAGATTTAACAAGGCTCATGAGAAATATTTTTCGGATTTTCTTGCTGAAAAAAATCTTGAAAGTCAATTGCTGTGGGAGTATGAAATACTTGCGGTTATGTCTGCCGAACACCCTGTGGCTGAAAAAGAAAATCTCACATATGGCGAACTTTCAGCCAATTATACAGAACTTACACAAGGTGATGACGCTGTACCGTATGTACCTGACGCAGTTGAAAAGCTGTTTGCTGAAAACCGTCCTGAGAATGTAAAGACAAAGCGCATATGTATGTACGACAGAGGGAGCGCACTGGATTTTCTGCTCACTGTTCCTGAATCGTTCATGCTTGATTCGCCCGTGCCTGAAAGTCTTTGCGGAAAATATGGTCTTGTACAGAGAAAATGCAGTTTTTCTGATAATTGCTTTATGGATTGTATAATATACACGGCAGGACGAAAACTTTCGCAGAGTGAGCTTGTACTTGTGAATAAATTTTATGAGGTTAAAAATGAGTTAGCTTTTAAAAAATATGTGTAGCATTATTTTCGTCAATGATGACGTTAATATAAAATAATTAATTTTAAGGAAGGTATAGAGAAATGTTTGAAATTCTCGAAAAGAAAAGTCTTAATCCGACTGTTACTCTTATGAAAATAAATGCTCCGAGAGTTGCAAAAAAAGCAGAACCGGGACAATTTATTATCTTGAGAACAGACAGTGAGGGTGAACGTATTCCGCTTACTATTGCAGACTACGACCGTTCAGCAGGTACAGTTACAATCATTTTTCAGATTGTAGGAGGTACTACAGAAAAGCTTAATCACATGAATGAGGGCGACTGTCTTCACGATTTTGTCGGTCCTCTCGGACGTGCAACAGAAACAGAGGGTCTTAAAAAAGTTGCTGTAGTCGGTGGTGGTGTCGGCTGTGCAATCGCTTATCCTGTTGCAAAAAAACTTCATGAACTTGGTGTTGAAGTTCATTCAATTGTCGGATTCAGAAATAAGGATTTAGTTATACTCGAAAATGAGTTCAGAAACGCATCATCAAAATTTGTGCTTATGTCCGACGACGGTACAGCAGGGGAAAAGGGTCTTGTTACTGATGCACTCAAAAAGCTTATCGACAGCGGAGAGAAGTATGACAGAGTTATAACAATAGGTCCGCTTATTATGATGAAGTTTGTTTGCAGACTTACAAAAGAATATGAAATTCCGACTGTTGCATCAATGAATCCGATTATGATTGACGGTACTGGAATGTGCGGTGGCTGTCGTCTTACTGTAGGAGGAGAAACAAAGTTTGCCTGTGTTGATGGTCCTGAATTTGACGGACATCTTATTGATTTTGATGAAGCTATGGCAAGAGGTGCAAGCTATCGTGAATTTGAAAGAAAAGCACACGAAGATGCCTGCAATCTTTTCAAGGAGGTTAAATAAAATGCCGAATATGTCTTTAGTAAAAAATGAAATGCCCGTGCAAGCTCCTGATGTCAGAAACAAGAACTTTTCAGAGGTTGCACTCGGATATACAGAGGAGCAGGCTATAGATGAAGCAAAACGCTGTCTCAACTGCAAAAACAAGCCGTGTGTTACGGGCTGTCCTGTTCAGATTGATATACCTGCTTTTATTGCAAAGGTTGCAGAGGGTGATTTTGAGGAGGCTTATAAAATCATCACAAAATCAAGCTCTCTCCCTGCTGTCTGTGGCAGAGTATGTCCGCAGGAAACACAATGCGAAAGCAAATGCGTAAGAGGTAAAAAGGGCGAACCTGTTGCTATTGGTCGTCTTGAGAGATACGTTGCAGACAGACACAATGCACTTGCTGAAACAGCAGTTGAAAAGCCTGTTCCAAACGGTCACAAGGTTGCTGTAATTGGCTCTGGTCCGTCAGGACTTGCCTGTGCAGGTGACTTAGCTAAAAAGGGCTATGATGTAACTGTATTTGAAGCACTTCATCTTGCCGGCGGAGTACTTTCTTATGGTATTCCAGAGTTCAGACTGCCGAAAACAATCGTACAGAAAGAAATTGAGGGACTTAAAGCACTCGGTGTAACAATCGAAACAAATACAGTTGTCGGAAAGACTGTTTCAATTGACGAACTTATGAAATATGAGGGCTTTGAATCCGTATTTATCGGCTCGGGTGCAGGACTTCCACGCTTTATGAAAATTCCAGGTGAAAACCTTAACGGCGTGTACTCTGCAAATGAGTTTCTTACAAGAATTAATCTCATGAAAGCGTACAAGCCCGATTCTGCAACCCCGATAAATGCAGGCACTAAAGCTGTAATTGTAGGTGGCGGAAATGTTGCTATGGACGCTGCACGCTGTGCAAAAAGACTTGGTGCTGATGTTACTATCGTATACAGACGTACAGAAAATGAACTTCCTGCACGTGCAGAAGAAGTTGAACACGCTAAAGAGGAGGGTATCAATTTCAGATTCCTCACAAATCCGACTGAAATTACAGCTACAGAAAAAGGCTGGGTAAAGGGTGTAATCTGTCAGCAAATGGAACTTTCAGAACCTGATGCAAGCGGTCGTGCAAAGCCTGTACCTGTCAAGGACGCATACTTTGAGATTGAGGCAGACTGCGTAATCATGTCAATCGGTACTTCGCCTAATCCGCTTATCAAATCCACAACAGACGGTCTTGATACACAAAAGTGGGGCGGAATTATTGCAGATGAAAACGGTCTTACATCAAGAGAGGGCGTTTATGCAGGCGGTGATGCTGTAACAGGTGCGGCTACTGTTATTCTTGCTATGGGTGCAGGAAAAAAAGCTGCTGCTGCTATAGATGAGTACATACAGAATAAATAAGATATAATGCAAAAAGCGGCTGAATGAAAAATCAACCGCTTTTGTTTATTATACTGTAAATCCCTTTTCTCTGAAATTATCTATAACCTGCCCTAATATTTCAGCATTTGTTGAAGATACAGAATGGAGCAGGAGTATTTCTCCGCCGTGTGCTGATTCTGAAAGTTTTCTGATACCCTCTGCCGGGCATGGCTGACTGTCAGTTTTCCAGTCCACATAGGCAAAACTCCAGAATACAGTTTTATATCCGCATTTCTGTACAGTTTCAAGTGCCTGTTCTGAATATTCACCGCACGGACAGCGAAAATATTGCATCTCATAGCCGTAGTTATTTATTACAAAGTTATGCAGTGACATTATTTCTTCTTCTGCTTCTTTTTGTGAAAGTTTAGGGAGACTTGCGTGTGTCATGCCGTGATTTCCGATAGTGTGACCTTCGTTAATCATGCGTTTTACAAGTGATTCCTCTTTTTTGGCGTAATCGCCTGTAAGAAAGAATATTGCTTTGACGTTTTTTTCTTTCAGTGTATCGAGAATTTTTGCAGTATATCCGTTTTCATATCCTTGGTCAAATGTTATAACAATTCGTTTTTCATCATCTGATACTGCGTAGGCATCAAAATCGCTGTATCTTTCGTTGAACTGAACTGCATCAACAGGACGGTTAAGACTGTCAAGGTTTGTGCCTTGTCCGTAGCCGATAACTCTGTTGTCTGTCGCATAAACAGCAGAAACAGGCATAACCGCCACCGCCGTAACAATTGCAGGAATAATATATCTCATCTCAATCACTCCTTGTGTGGAGTGCGGAATTTCTTCCGCAATAGTATTATATCACCCTGAACAGATTTTATTATATGTAAAATTTTCTTTTTTGAAATTCTTCTGCCAGTTTCTCAAGAACTTTTTCGGGTGACGGCTCTTTTCCGTCAGGAGCTATTTTACTCCAGAAAGCTTTCGCTTGTGGTGAATCGGACTGCATTGCAATTCTGACAGCTTTTGATATTTCGTTTTTTACTTCTTCTTCAGAAATATTCTCTGATTTTGCGACTTCGCTAAAAATATTTTTCATTTGGTTTCTCCTTTGAGATAACTATGAGTAGTATAGTGATACTAATAG
>CAMWKY010000165.1 GCA_947174965.1 uncultured Ruminococcus sp.
TTATTGCTGAAAAGAAATTTCGGCATGGAAAAATGCATAAATCCAAGTTAGAAAGTGAAAATAATTCCTGTTGCGATAAGCATGAAAATAAGCCCGTTTCCCCCTACAAAGTTATTTATTTTTTCGAGAAAATCCGCCATATAAAAAATCCTCCATAAATTTACAAAAAAGTGTATACATTATAAAATATTTGAGTTATAATATAAATATACCAGTTTGTTTTTTCGGAGAGTGCAGAAATGAAGAATTTTAAACCTGAAAAAAAAGCACTTAATGCTTTAAGGGTAATTATTTTAATTGTATCAGCAGTTTTAACGGGGGTAATAAAAATATATATTCCTGTTGATATTGTTTTCATAATTTTTGCTGTTGCAATTGTTATGACTGATATTGTCATGATTTTTATATATCTGCCGATTTATTTTTCGTCATTAAGCTATGATATGACGGACGAAAAAATTGTAAAGCACAGCGGAGTATTTTTCAAGTCGCACCAATCTGTCAGATTTTCAACTGTACAATACAGCACGGTTGTGACTACACCGCTTTCACATAAAACAGGCTTGAATTTTGTTGTATTATTTGTATACGGCGGAAATCTTAGACTTGTTTTTCTGAAAAAAGATGATGCTATGGAAATATTAAGGAGGTGCGGAGATGTATCACGAACACCCTCTTAGAATTATGCGTTACTCATTTAAGAATATATGGCTTCTGATATTCCCTTTGATAAGAGGTGCAACAGTCATAAAATTTGACCCTGCCGGTTTTTATGCGTGGATTCAGGGTGCATGGCTTGATATTGCAATTATAGGCATCATTCTGCTTTTTGGATTTGTACAGTGGTATTTTTCCATGATAACAATAACAGAATCAGAAGTAATTCACAAGAACGGCATATTTATAAAAGTTACAACAACAATACCTATTGAAAATATAAGTGCTGTCACATCGGAACAGCTGTTTTTTCTTATACCGCTGAAAGCGATGACATTCAGATGCGACACAAGAGCAGGTTTTTTCAAGTCAAGTGATATGAAACTTCTTGTAACAACAAAAGTCGGAAAAGAACTCATGTCACATATCCCGAAACTTGAAAAAGACAAGTCGGATATGGACTTTCCTGAACCGACTGTTTTGTCAGTACTTTTGTTTTCGGTATTCTTTTCAAGCGGATTTTCAGGAGCAGTATATATTGCGACATTCTTTTTCAAAGGCGGAGATATTGCACATAATCTTGTTTCGGAGTGGGTTGCTAAAATTACGGAAACAACGGAAAAAATAAGCGAAAAAATGATTCTGCGTATACCGCAGGCTGGAATTGTAGTAGGAATGTTTTTTCTTACAACATGGCTTTTGTCGTTTATAGTAAATCTTTTAAGATATTTAAGATTCAAGGTTTCAGCAGACAGGAAGTATATAAATATAGCGTGCGGAATAACGAAACGCAAGGAATACAGAATCAGGACAGACTATATAAACTATACAAATCTCCGACAAAATCTTATAATGAAAATATGCGGTGCTGTATCTGTAAATATAAGCTGTTCAGGATATGAGAGCAGTTCACGTCAGCTTCCCGTGCTTCTGCCTATGCGTAAAGAGAGCAATCTTGGAAACGGTCTTGAGAAAATAGGCATTTCAAGCCGTAAAAGACTTGATTTCCGCCCGAAAGCATCTGCATTTATGACATATATTTTTATGCCTTGTCTTATGATAGTTTCAGTTTATCTGCTTTACTGCCTTGCTGATAAGTATATCCCACAGCTTGCGGAACTATCATACTTTCTGCTTGTAATGGCGGAAATACCTCTTGTGTGGCTTATGTCCGTAAAAATAGCTTCACTTCTGAAAAGCGGTATCACCATAGACGGCGATAAGATAATTGTACGCTGTTCAGAGTGGACATCTTTTCACACTGTTATTGCGGAAAAGAAAAAAGTTGTTTCAGTTGAAGTAAGCCAAACTGTATTTCAGCGTATAACAAATAAAAGATGTCATGTCAGTATATGGTTTACAGGTGAAAGCAAATCAAAATTTACTGTAAAGGCAATTGATGTATCAGATGCAGAAAAAATTTGTAACTTATTGTAATTTCAGCTTCATTGACATGAATTTACAATAATGCTATAATAATAGTGACATTTGTCACTGCAAAAGTGACATACAGCATCTTACAAATCAGGAAAATTTGTGATATTATATAATTACAGTAAAAAAACATAGTATCATGATTAACAGAGGAGGTATTTTATGGGATTTATAGCAATTATTCTTATTGCAGGAGTTATGATGGCTGTTCCTGCTGTTATAACACTGGTTATTATAGCTTGTGTAAAATCCGGCAAAAAAGAGGAAAAACAGTTCTATATAATTAACGGGGAGCAGGTGGAGTTACCGCCGATACCGCCAAAACCACCTAAGCCACCGAAACCGCCACACCCGAAACTAAGTGCATCAGCTGTTATGCTTCTTATCGGTACAGCTTTTATAGTTCTTGGTGCAATTGCTTTTGTTGCTGCAAACTGGGTTAAAATGAACGCACTCGGTCGTGTGTTTGCACTTCTTGCTGAATCTGCATTAGGATTCGGAATAAGTGTTCTGCTTAAAAAAGTCATAAAGCTTAACCGCACATCAATGTCTTTCTATATGATTGGTTCAATAATTGCAGTTATTGCATTTATAACGGCAGGATATTACAGACTTCTCGGCGACTGGTTTGCAGTTGACGGCGACGGCTTTGCACTCCTCTACTCTGTATCAGCACTTATAGTTGCTTCTGCGTCATTTGCAGGCTATTCACTTTACAACAGCAAGGCTTTCAACTACATAGGCTCTGCTTTTACTTCTTTAGCAATTGTTTTCCTATGTATTCAGCCAACTGAAAACTATGAGCAGTTCGCATCAGTTATTGCCCTTGCACAGCTTATCATGACAGCTGTAATACATTTCCTTAAACCACAGAAAAATACAGATATGGAAAGACCTGTTGTATTAGTCGGCGATATTTCAGCTGTTGTATATCAGATTCTTGCGTGCTTATATGTTCTCTGGACGACTTTTGACCCGACAATATATACTTTCCTTGTACTGATTATACTGCTTGCACAGCTTCTTGTATATGGTATTTTCAAAAATAAAAAATATATGTTCCCTCTGTTTAATCTTGTGGGATTATATACAGGAATGATTATATCTTTCCTTGCTGAAGATAAAATCGGAATAGACGATTCCTTGCTTCTGTTCTCATTCATTACACTTGCATTCTGCCTTGTGAATAGATTTATTCCTAAAAATCTTGTATCATGTAAGGTTATTACGCTTGTTGGTGCTGTTATCGGCTCAATTGTTTCACTTTCGGCGGTAAACAGAGAAACTCTCTGGGCAGGATTTATCGTTCCTGCTGTAACTTCTGTTATAATTGCAAGCTATGGACTTAATCATGATAAATCAGTTCAGACGGCATCAGGACTTGCTTTTCCGATAATTCCGTTTCTTATGGCAGTGTTCTTTAATTCAAATCTTATGCTGGTTACGCACATGGGAAGTGACGAAAGAATAACATTTGCTTACGGACTTCTTGTACTGATATATGTACTTACAGCAGGATTCTTTGTATATCTTCCGAAAATTAATTTCAGCTTCTATGCAAATCACCCTGTAAAATCGCAGACTATTATATATACAAGTATGATTTCTGCAACGGCTGTACTTCTCAGTATTTCAAGATATTCACAGCTTTTCATGATTCCTGTTATACTCTGCATAGCACATTTTGTTGTATCTTATTCAATGAGTTGTAACATTACAGCAACAGGCTCAGTTATAGGATTTATCTTCCTCACAAACAGTATACTAAAACATTATCTTGATGATGATTCAGATATGAGACTGTATATAATGCTTGGTCTTTTCGTTGTACTTGTTGTCATTTCAAGAATTGTTTTCCCCGATGGATTTTCAGTTAAAAGTGACAACAAAACGCTGATTGATGTTATTCTGCTCAGTTCGTGGACTGCTGTTATTCCGTTTCCGATTGCAAACAGAGCAACATTTTTCCTTAGGACAATTGCATTGGCTGTATTTATTGCAGGATTCGTAAAGCGAAAAACAAAACAGGAAACAGCTTGCGTACTTGTTTCAGTTTCAGCAACAATTGCCTGCTTTGCATTCATGACAAGACCTTTCCTTACACCTGCTTCATCAATGATTGCAAGTAAAGTCAATATCGCTATATTTGCACTTCTTGGTGCAGCATATATGATTATATGGAAAAATAATAAGAGTGTGTCAAAGAGTGCATCAACAATAATATTTGTACTTTCGTTTATAAGCCTTATGATTGACGGACTTATATTTGACAATATAGGAAACAGAATATTTGTTCTTGCCGTGACAGCAGGTGTTCTTATTCTCTCATTCTTCCTTAAAAGCAAGACATGGTTTACAGTTTCATCAATTTCACTTGTTGTACTTACAATTTCATCAACATACAGATATTTCAATAGTGCAGGCTGGTGGCTCTATCTGCTTATAGTAGGTGTTGTATTTATAACAATTGCATCTATAAATGAAGTATGCAAGAAAAACGGTGAAACAATGAAATCAAAAGTATCAAAAACTTTCAGCGACTGGACATGGTGAGATGCAGGGAGCTGTAAATATAATATCAGCATTATTGCTTTTTGTCGGTTTAGGCGGAATGATTGGTACGGTCGGCTGGATTTTAAGACGTGGCAACAATAACAGAATGACACATCTTTTTATAATATGTCAGCTTTCAATTGCACTATGGCTTATTTCTCAACTTCTTATCTTGTTTTCGGAGAGCATACATCAGCTATGGATTAGCTATATTATAGGAAATATCGGTATATGCTGTTTTTCGCCGTTCTGGTTTATGTTCTCCGCTGAATATTCAGGGGTCAGAATAAGAAAATATATAAAGTTTCTGCCTGTTGTTTCTGTTGTAATGTTTATATCCATAGCAACAAATCCGATTCATAGCCTATATTATGCAGAATTTCAAAAAGGCAATATAAAATATGGATTTCTTTTCTATATTTTTCAGCTTATATTTTATATATTCATAATATCGGGAATTGCTGTTATCGGTGCGGGCAAAAAAAATGAGCGTTCACATACTCTCCTTGCACTTGCAACAGTTGTTCCTCTTATTGTGAACGTGTTCACGGTTACGGGCATTATCAAATCAAAAATTGAACTCACTCCGCTTTTTTTTGCATTTTCTGTAATTATGATTCTCATAGCTATAAAACGTTTCGGCTTGCTTAATATAAACAGAATAGCTATAAATGATACTATAGATAATATAAGTACGGCTGTTATTG
>CAMWKY010000166.1 GCA_947174965.1 uncultured Ruminococcus sp.
TAGTTATAGTGCATTTTTTTGAAGCTATCGGGGGTATTATATGGCTGAAACAAAATTTATAAAAACAACTGCTTTCTGCGGATATGATAAAGCAGATGTTGATAAAAAACTCGAATTTCTCTATAATCTTGTTTATGACTTGAAAAATGAACTTCGTGAAACAAAACTTATGCTTAAAGATTATCAGAATGGCTCTGATGCAGAAAAGAATTTTGAAAAGATTCTTACCTCTGAAAGAACACAACTTACGCAATTTCAGGTGAAAAGTGAAAGTCTTTCAGAAAAAAACAAGTCTCTCAAAGAAGAATTGAGAATTAAAGAAACTGAAATTGCAGAACTTCATAAAAATATAGAAGAACTTCAGAAAAAGATTTCAGATGCAGAACTTACTATCAGTTCTATAGATAAAAGCAGTGCAGAGGCATATACAGTTATTTTTTCAGAAGCACAGAAATCACATGATAAAATTCTCGCTTCTGCACAGGAAAAAGCAGATACAATCATGGAAAATGCAAGAAAGTTTGCAGAAGAATTTGTCATTGATTCAAACAATAAGGCATCAAAGATTATTTATACATCAGAAAAACAGGCTGTTGATATTATTACAGATGCCAGAAATCAGGCTGAACAGATTAAAGCATCTGCAAATAATCTCAGATTTATCATGCACACGGAAGTAAGCGAAATAGCCACTAAATTTTCTGAATTAAGGGGATTGATTTCTGATTTCAGCAGTAACAGTCTTATTTCACTTAATGAGGCAGAAGAAGTTCTTGACAGCACAGATAAAACATTGCAGAATGGCGGTATTCCAGTATTTACTGTACCTAAACGTTTTGAACCTGAATATCCTGACGAACCTGTATATCAAAGTTTGAAACCTGCTGTCCCTGAAAAGAAAAACAATGACACACTTGATAGGCTTCAGGCAATGGCAGAGTCAATAAGCGGTGGAAAAAAGCCTGAAAAATCAAGCGGAATCAGTCTGGAAGATTTAACAGAACAGAAAAAATCAATTGAAAACGAGAAAAAAGCTTCTGATGCTCCTGCTGAATCATCAAAAAAATCAGAAACTAAAAAAGGTGGAATCAGTCTTGCTGACCTTATGAAACAGGCGGGGTCACTTAACAATTAAAATTTACTATAAGGAGAATCCGAAATGAACGAAGTTATTATTGTAAAGCCGGAAAAATGTGTGGGCTGTAATGCTTGTGTAAGAAACTGCCCTGCACCAGAGGCGAACATTACAAAAATACTTGAAGACGGAAGATTTGTTACAACAGTTAATCCGGAAAAATGTATCACTTGTGGTGAATGTGTAAGAACCTGCAATCATGGCGCAAGAGATTATATTGATGATACAAGAGAATGTATGCAGAGACTTTCAAAAGAAAAACTGATAATTCTTGCTGCACCTGCTATAAAATCAGTGTTCCCGACACAGTGGATGGGTGTGCTTGACTGGTTCAGAAACAAAGGCTGTATAATTTATGACGTTTCTTTTGGTGCTGATATTTGTACATGGGCTCATCTGAGAGCTATTGAAAATAAAAAAGTCGGAAACATAATAACACAACCTTGTGCAGCTATTGTTAAATATATTGAAATTTATCAGCCGAAACTTCTTAATAATCTTTCACCGATTCACAGTCCTATTGCCTGTGGTGTAACATACATAAAAAAATATCTCAGACATTCAAATCCTATAGCTGTTCTTTCACCATGTATCGCAAAGAAAACAGAATTTGCAGAAACAGGTCTTGTTGATTTTAATGTAACATTCAACAAGCTTAAAGAGTATTTTGATGCAAACGGCATCAAGATTCCTACAAATTCAGAGCATGATTTTGAATATCGCTTTGATGACCAGCAAGGTCAGGTTGGTGCTGTTTATCCTCGTCCGGGCGGATTGAGAGATAACCTCTGGCTACATAATCCCGATATAAATATAACAACTTCTGAAGGTGTACACAAAGTATATCCCGAACTTGATATGTATGCTACTATGCCTGAATTTAAGCACCCTGAAGTATTCGACGTTCTTTCATGTGAGTTTGGCTGTAATGTAGGTCCTGCCTCCGGCACAAAACAGACTGTATTTGACGTTATGGCAACGATGAGAGAAGTTGAAAAAGAAGCTAAAAAACGTCGTAAAACAGGTGTTTTCCGTCAGGGTGAGGACAGACTTTTCAGGAGATTTGATGAAGAACTAAGATTATCAGATTTCATGAGAGTTTACAAGAGACTTACTCCGTCTCCTATTCCGTCAGAAAAACAGCTCAATGCAGTGTTTGAACTCATGGGCAAGCATACGAAAGAAGACAAAAACTTCAACTGTCATGCCTGCGGTTACAAGTCATGTAAAGATATGGCTACAGCTATTTGCAGAGGTCTTAATACTCCTGATAACTGTATTGTCCATGCAAAATCAGTTCTTACAGCACGTCACAGTGAACTTACTGCACAGCATGAAAGACTTACAGAAATCACAACAAAATGCTTTGCACTTTCTGAAGAACTTAAAAATAACGTTCATGAAATCAAGAGTAATATTGATACTATCGGAGACTCTACAAACAAAACAAATGAAAAGGCACATCTTGTTAATGAACTTCTTTCAAATATTGTTACATTCTGCGAAAGCAATGAAACAATGGACGCATACATCGTAAAACACAAGATAGTTATTCTTGAAACAACATTGAAAGCGTTTACAGCACTTGATGAAAACATAAATACAACAAATGCAAGTTCAAATCTTATTATTAAATCTATTATCGAAATCAGAAATCTTGTTGATGGAATAAATGCTACTCTTAATGAAACAGTAAATGTGTAAAAAATCTGACAAATAATATAAAAGGAGGAATTGAGTTATGCAATGTGAAATTTGTAATGCAGAACTTAAACAGGACGATTTAGTCTGCAAAAAATGTGGCGCACCTATACTTCAGAATGTTGAGGGTTTTGAAAACTCAATGGCTATACAGAGACTTCTCCGCAAGCTTATAGTTGAGAATTTCAAAAGTTCCACTGTAAATACAAGAAGTCTTTTAGCTCTGTTGAGAGATTATCTCACCGATTACAAGCCGGAGTGCAACCTGCTTATCTACACAATAAGTTCTGGTGTTCTAAGAAATATGCTTGCCGAAGAAAACAAGGATATTGCTGTAATGCGTGCAAGAAGCTGTCTTTTGAGTGAATGTTTTATATCAGAAAGAGCGGCAGAGTTTGTTCTTGTCTGCCTTACATATATGCTTAAATGGCCTTATAAGATAAATATTATAAAGGAAGATGAAGAAGAAACCGTTGTTCTGCGCAACAAGAAAGATGTTGAAGAATTACCTGTAAATGTTCCCGAAATGGTTCTTCGTCCGGGTGATGCCGTAAAATACCGACTGGCAAAGAATATAGAAATCAAAAAGAATTACACAAAAATTGAGGGATTCTGTTTTGATAAATACAAAATGGTACGTACAGTAAAACTTCCTCCGACTATTGTAACAATCGGTGAATATGCTTTTTCAGGCTGTAAACACCTCCGACTTATCGAACTGCCACCGTCTGTAAGGGTTATTCGTCAGGGAGCTTTCAGCCAGTGTACAGAGCTTGAAAAAATCACAATTCCTGAAGGTGTTATTGAAATTGAGGATAATACATTCCTCTGTTGTGAGTCGCTTGAAATTGTTGAAATTCCGTCAACTGTAAGCAGTATCGGCGTTCAGGCATTTTCAGGCTGTGACAAACTTAAAAAGCTTTATTTGCCGAACAGTGTAAAATTTATTGATGATACAGCTTTTCTATGCTGTCCTGATATTATCATAAGATGCTATGAAAATTCCTATGTTCATAGATATTGTGTTGATAACAATATAAAAGTTGAAACTGTTCTGATAGGCAAAAGCCTTAAAGATTAAAGAGAGGGGATAATTTTAATGCACGAACTTAAAATAGGACAGGAAGTTGATTTGGAATTTGGCGGAAAAGCTAAAGTTGCCGGAATTATAGGCAAAGGCGGACAAAGTGCTGTTTACCTTGTTGAATATAATGGTATGCAGTGGGCTTTAAAATGGTATGATATAGATAAAATCGAAAATCCTGATGCTTTCAGAAATAATATTAAGCAGAATATTACTGACGGCGCACCAAGCAACAGATTCCTATGGCCTAAATATCTGACAAAGGTCTTATCCGACGGCAGTTTCGGCTACCTTATGGAGTTAAAGCCAGACAGCTTTGATTCTTTTGTTGATATTCTCAATACATATAAACTTGTAACAGACCAGTCAACCGGTCGTACTGTCAAGAAAACAGTAAAATTCTCTACGCTTTATGCTATGGTTACAGCTGTTATAAATATCGTTAATGCGTTCCGTCAGCTTCACCGTTCAGGAAAAAGCTATCAGAATCTAAGCGACGGCGGTTTCTTTATAAATGTTGATACAGGAGCTATTCTGGTATGCGACTGTGATAACATTGCACCTGAAGGAAGTGACTTTGGTATCGGCGGTAAACCGGGATATTTAGCTCCCGAAGTTGTAAAAGGAGTTGCAAAGCCTGATGCTCAAACTGATAAATATTCCCTTGCGGTTGTACTTTTCAAGCTCCTTTTCAGAGGCGACCCATTAGAGGGCGAAAAAGTTGTAAAAGATGTATGTCTTACAAAGGAATCCGAATTGAAGCATTATGGTCAGGAAGCACTTTTCATATATGACCCTAATGATGATTCAAACCGTCCTGTAAGGGGTATTCATGATAATGTCATGAAATTCTGGAAAGTTTATCCTGATTATGTAAAAGAAGCATTTATCAGCTCATTTACTGATGGACTTAATGACATCAATAAGCGTAAGGCTGAAAATGAATGGCAGGAACTCTTTATCCGTCTCCGTTCTGAAATTATCATGTGCGGTTGCGGAAGAACGAATTTTACATCAATGTTTGAAATGCCTGATAAAAAGACATATAAATGTCCTAAATGCGGAATGAAATTTGTAACAATCGGATTTTCAAATAATTCTGACCGTATTCCGCTTTATCTTGGCAAAAAGTTTTTTGAATGTGAAATTTATTCTGATTGTGAAGATTTTCTCAATCTTGCAGGCGAACTTGTTGAGAATAAAATCACTGGCAAACTTGGCATAAAGAACTGTTCCGAAAAATCATGGAAAGTAAAGATGCCTGACGGTATATACCATGAAGTAGCTCCCGGCAAAGGCTGTCCTATATGGAAAGAACTTGAAATTGATTTTGGTGAAGTTACTGCAA
>CAMWKY010000167.1 GCA_947174965.1 uncultured Ruminococcus sp.
CAGCAACATTTATTGAAAACAATTAAAGGAGTAAAAAAATATGAAAAAATCAGAACATACAAGATGTTACACATATTTTCGTATAGTCGGCACTTTTAATCCTGATATAGTATCAGAAATGCTTTGTCTTGTTCCTGATAAATCCCATAAAATCGGTGACATCAGAAAGAACGGTAAAAAATACGATTTCGCTGTATGGCATTATGGGTACTGCAAAGATTATGATATATATGTTACTAATCAAATGCAGAAAACTATTTCTCATCTGCTGTCAAAAACTGATATACTAAAAGAAATCAAGCAAAAATATGATGTTAATTTCTATCTGGAAGTAGTGCCTACAATTGTCTGCGGTGAGACTATGCCTTGTTTAGCACCTTCGTTAGATGTAATGAAATTCTGCTGTGATACGCAAACTGAAATTGATATAGATTTATATGCTGATTTTTAAGTCAAAAAAATTATAATCAGCTATTGTAAAATCATAAATAATATGATATAATAAAATATATTTTGTAATAAGGAAGTGTGCTTATATGGTCACTGTTGAAAATCATATCGGAAAAATTTCCGTTTCAGAGGGCTATCTTACTGAACTTATCCGCCATGCTGTCTGCGACTGTTTTGGTGTTGCTGATGTATGTAATGTAAATACATTCCGTTCTGCTGTCTCCTCCCTGACAAGAGGAAGACTTTTCAAACGCAAGGGTGTTGTTGTACATGAAGATAAAAACGGCGGTCTTACAATTGACCTGCATATTAAAGTAACCTATGGCACAAACATTTCTGCCGCTGTATCAAGTATCACACACAAAGTAGTGTTTACTGTTGAAGAAGCTGTAAATGTGCCTGTAAATAATGTCAATGTATATGTTGATGATATGAATTATTGATTTTTTGGAGGTTTTATGATAAACGGTGCTATGTTCAGAGATGCTGTTATCTCTGCCGCTATTACTATAAATAACAGAAAAAGAGAAGTAGATGAACTTAATGTCTACCCTGTTCCCGACGGCGATACGGGGACTAATATGTCAATGACTATAGGAAATGCAGTAGACGAACTGAAAAGAATGCCTGATTCTGTTGATATTTCGGAAGTTGCATCTGTTACGGCATCTGCTCTTTTAAGAGGTGCAAGAGGAAATTCGGGTGTTATTCTTTCACTTATTTTTCGTGGGATTTCAAAGGGTTTGGCAGGTCTTTCCGAAGCATCATGCGAAAATTTTGCAGATGCTCTTGATTTAGGTGTACAGGCAGCATACAAGGCTGTTATGAAGCCTGTTGAGGGTACTATTCTCACGGTTTCAAAAGCTGCTGCAAGAAAAGCAAATGATACCGCCAAATCTGTAAGCAGTGATGTTATTTTCTGGAATGATATATGCAAAGAGGCAGAAGATGTTCTTGCAAAAACAACAGATATGCTCCCACAACTGAAAAAAGCTGGTGTTGTTGATGCAGGCGGTATGGGTTTCACTATTATTATCCGTGAAATGAGTAATATTTTTGCAGGCGGAAAAATCGCTGAACCTGCTGAAAAATCAGTTGCAGAAAAATCGGAAGATTCTTTTAAATCAGCTGTAAGCCAGTATGACGACAATATAACATACACCTACTGTACAGAATTTATGCTCCGCAAAAAAGAAAACTGCCCCGACCCGTTTATGCTCCGTGCTTATCTTGAAACAATCGGAGACTGCGTTGTACTTGTTGACGATGAAAAAATAATAAAAGTCCACGTACATACTGACAATCCAGGAAATGCCCTGCAAAAAGCACTTGAGTTCGGCTGTTTTGTAAATGACCCACGTCCGAAAATCGAAAATATGCGTATACAGCATGAAGATAAAGTAAAAGAGGCAAAAGAAATTGAGGCAGGATTTACACCTGCTGAACCTGAAAAGGATTTCGGATTTGTTGCTGTTGCGGCTGGTCATGGTATCGCATCACTTTTCAGCGATTTAGGTGCAGACGTTATTGTCAAGGGCGGACAGACTATGAACCCGTCAACAGATGATATTTTAAGGGCTATTCTTTCTGTTCCTGCACGTAATGTATTTGTACTCCCGAATAACAAAAATATAATAATGGCGGCTGAACAGGCTGTAAAACTTACTGATAAAAGCGTATGTGTATTACAGACAAGAACTATTCCGCAGGGTATATCAGCTATGATGGCTTTTGATGAAAGTGCAGAACTGTCTGAAAACAGAATCAACATGACAAAAGCTTTTGAAAAAGTCTCAACAGGTCTTATTACATTTGCCGCAAGAAATTCAGAGTTTGAGGGTCACTCAATAAAAGAAGGTGAAATTCTTGCACTTGATAACGGCAAGCTTTCATTTACTGAAAAAGACATAAACAAAGCAGCTTATAAACTTATTAAAAAACTCACCAAAAATAATGCAAATTATATTACTGTAATATATGGCTCTGATGTTACAGAAGAAAATGCAGAAGCACTTCAGCAGACTTTACAGTCAAAAATTGGTGACAAGGCAGAAATAATGTTTATAAACGGCGGTCAGCCTGTGTATTATTACATAATTTCAGTTGAATAAATAAATAAAAGTCCTGTGATTTTTACAGGACTTTTAATGTTTCCGCATAATCGGGATATTTATCTTTTATCAATTCGCATACATCATGTGCATATTTCTGATGATTCATAAGAAAATTACTGTAAATTTCTGTACTTTTTTCATGGGATAATTGTGTACTTCTCAAAACATCTATTGCAATCAGAACTTTTGCTTTATTACTTATTCTTATTCTTCGTGTATGGTAGTAATAATACTTGCATTCATAGAATTTTGATGTAAAAATATCGTCAATGATTTCACGGTTGAAAAAATACCGCTTGTACCTGCCGTTTACCTGAGCCGAAACAGGTGCAAAGGCTTTCAGCAGTTCATTGTGCAGAAAATAGCCAATCAGACTGCTCGGCGGTATGTACTTGCAGTTATCATTTTTCCATGTAACTTTGTGAAGATTATGACAGTACGGTGAAAAAATTTCACCCTCTGCATGTATATAATCTATATAAACCGTTTCGGCATTACAGCAGTCTATAGCGTATTTTTCGACATTTTCAATAAATGCGCCAATTTTTATATGCCTGTGCGGTAATTTCAAAGTCCATGATGGCAAATAACTTGTAATAACTTCAACGTCCGCCTTATCGCCGTTTGTGCGTACAATATAAGGCGACAGTTTTCTTGACTTGCTGTTCACATCTTCGTTCCAGTTACCGTTCTCGTCTATACAGAAATAATTTGTATAGAAATAATTTTTAACCGTAACATAATCGGGAAAATAATAGCCATATTTTGCACCATAGCCCTCTGGCAGAATTACAAACTGATTTTTGTCAAACATTCTCATTCCACAATAACTTCTGTGGTCGTCGAAAGCGTTACGGTAGAAGTGTATTCTACTGCACGATTCAAGATTGATTTTGCTTGCACAGATTAATGAGTTCGGCAGAAATGTTATATATTTCTCATTAAATTTAAAACTGCCACATTTTACATAGGCAACTTTCAGCGGATTTCCTGCAAAACTTGTACAGATAACATCATATTCATTCGCAATCGGTGAACCATAAAACGTTTTTCCATCAGGGATAAAATTATTATCTGTTTCAATTGCAAATCTTTTAAGTCCTGAATCCAAAAAAACAAAGTCACCAATATCTCTTATACTTTGCGGAAAAGCAATAAATTCAAGTGAAGCACAATCTTCAAATGCCGATTTTCCTATACTTTTTACAGTTGGTGGAATATTTATCTCCGCAAGATTTTTGCAGTCACGAAACATTCTTTCAGGTATTCTTTTTATACCGTCTGCTATCACGACTGTTTGCACGTTACTGTTGCTGAATGCACCTTTGCCGATTTTTTTGATTTTTCCATGAATATAAAGTTTAGTGAATTTGGCATTTTCAAATGCTTTATCACAAATCTCATCTACTGTCATTCCGTCGATTTTATACGGAATAATGAGTTTTTTCGCTGATTTACCGTGATAATTTGTTATCTTGACGCTGTAATCCTTTTTTCTGAAAGAATATCCGCAAGCGACTGCCTGTTTTGATGATAATTCAATTTCAGGTACTGAATATGATACACAATTATATTTTTCAGGAAAATATATATCAGGATTTTTGAAAAAAGTAAAAGTCACGGAAATCACCTGCCATAAAAAATTAATCTGCTGGCGGAGTCGAACCGTCGTCATTCTGCTTGATAGGCAGACCGTTCTTGCGTTGAACTATGCAGACTGTCGGACGGCAAGCCGTTTCTGCTTCGTGAGGAAAGCCGTTTTCAAATAAACTACCGATATGTACATTATAGCATATACAAATAAAAAAGTCAAGTACAAAAAATGCTGTCTCTTTTTCAGGAGACAGCTATTTTTATTCTTGATGTGTCATTTTTTCGGAGGGCGATAACTGTCCCTTTTACAAAATATGCAGTCGGGTCGCCTGAAAAACTTCTTTGCAGGCAAGTCACATATGAACCGCTTATAAATCCAAGTTCATTTAACCTATATCGCATTGAGTCACTTATTTCAAGGCTCTTTATTATACAGCTTTCACCCTCTTTAAGCTGACTAAGATATATTTCACTCATATTTCCTCTTTAGCTTTTTTTATTATTATATTCAGGAAATATTTATGGTGTGAATAAGTCTTCATATACAGATAACTCTGTCTTTATACCGTCCTTGTCGCCTGTAACTTTTATTGCTCTTATACGTCCGTTTATTATATTTCCAAAAGAAACAGCATCAAACAAATCTTCTTTATTATTACCGTTATATGCAAAAAAATGCCTTTTCCATGCCCTTGACTGCATTGCATTACGGAAATGAAGTGCTTTTTCAGGTTCATAAAGAAAACGTTGGTCCAAATCAAAATATCTGTTGCGGATAATTTTTTTCTGCTTTGCCTGAATATTTTCGTGGTAAAAATTTTCATAGGTATCATCAACATCAGCCATATAAAAATCGCTCACCAGTCGCCTTGTGTTGATTTCAGAACCTTTGAAAAAAATCTTGCTGTCATCAAATTCAAGCGTTTTTTCGGGTGCATCTATAGTCATTTTAACCATGTTCTGCCCTTTTATATATGGATAAGTTCCATAAAGTTTATACGAAAGATTTACAACAGCGTCCCACATTGACGAATTTGGCTTTACATAAATATAGCTTGTATCTGTACTTGGTTCATGTTCCACAAACGGAAGATTATAAC
>CAMWKY010000168.1 GCA_947174965.1 uncultured Ruminococcus sp.
ACGAAAAACAGACACACATAATACAGAATAAGTATGTAGCTGAATTTTCAAAAGTTATAAATCCTATACTTATGATTCCATTAATAATAAATAAACATATAGAAATTGAAAAGATAACAATTATTATACCAGAAAAAACCTTTCTCATCTTATTTACCCTTATTTTATTGCTTTTTTGTATCTGCACAGCAAGCACCTGCAACGCACCAGAATATTGCAGAATAACAGATATTGCTACAGCCTACAAAGAATATAAGCGCACCTGTTAAGGTAAGCAACAGTATACAGAGTGATTGCCAGTTCTTTTCTTTCCTGAATTTTCTGAATCCTATTACAAGTACAGAAACAAGAGTAAGAACAAGTGCAATTCCTGAAACTACACCACGAGTTGCTGTTGTATAAAGATACTCATTGTAAACCTTATCAAAAGTACCTGTATTTTCTACTATAATATCATCAATATTTGCATTTTCTCCTGCATTGCCTAAAGTATAGAGTTGTGGGAACACAAGCTGGTCGCAACCAGTGCCAGTAAGTGCATGGGTGCTTATGATGTTCATTGTCTTTCTGTTGAGATAGTAGTATACATCAGCTGTATCATCTATATCAACTACATCATAGTTAATATCACCGCTTGCTGATATTCTGTAGTAAGAATCGGCAAACCATAAAATACGTCCATCATAAAGCCTGTATTGTGTAAGATTTCCGATAAGTCCGCATTGTACAAGAACTACAGCAATTACAGCAGGTACTGCTACAGAAAATACTGACAATATATTGATTTTCGGTGCTTTTATTGCAATAACTGCAACAATAACTGAAATCACGGACAAAATCAATCCGCATATTCCTATGAGAGAGTATGTAAACATCATCACAAAGCTGAAAATACACGCACACACTATACATAAAATTCTTGCTGATTTTTTCTTAAAGAAAACAAATCCTATAAGTGCAGATGTGAGCGAAAGTGTAAGGAGCATTGCAAGGAACAGCGGAGACTGCGCAAGTCCTGATGCTGAATTTGCCTGAATTTCAATAGAAATCATACGATAATCACTTATTTTTCCTGTAAATACCTGTATCAAGCCAATAACTGAATTAAGCAAGCCTGCTCCTATAATACCACAAATCAGTGTTGTGATAGTCTTTTCAAATCGGACAGAAACTGCTGTAACGAAAAAACAGGCATAGAAAATTATCGCAAGAAGTCCTTCACCTCTGCCCGTATAGCCGTAAAATGATATATTTCTGTCATATGAGTTAATAAGCGAAATAACTCCCCATAAGAGAGTAACCCCGAAAGCACATATCGGAACAAGACTTTTTTTGCTGATGTACTTCTTGATAGCTCCGATAAGTGCGATAATCATACATATTACACCAGCTACAGCAAGTCCTACTCCTGACAGCGCATACATATTTTCACCCGATATTACAGGTATTGCTGTCATTATTGATGTTGTGAAACAAGCCGTAAGCAACCCGAATGATACGATTTTTGAATATTTTTCCTCTGTAAGATTCAGTATAAAATTTGAACTTTCAGACGAATTAAACAACTGTTTTGCCATTTTTAAAACTCTCTCCTGTTTATTTTTCGGATATTGTTATATAATAGTCCCCGTTTTCGTGGGTATCAACATAAATTTTGATTTGCGGGTCAATATTCATATTTCCGTTTGAATCGTACCAGTTAAATTCAGGGATTGAACTGTCAATCACAGAGCCTTTATAGAAAAAGTTATCTGTAGAATCTGTACCCTCATTTACAAGCCTTATAAAGCGTATGCCATTGTTGTAGTTTGTTGCATCATCATTTCCGCTTGCATACTTAAATGAATTATACCAGTAATCCCCTGTTACTTCCGCATTTACATGATATACACGCACTCCCTCACCAGTAGCAATCCACCAGTAATTAGCGAGATTGCTGTTGTTGCCTGATTTTGTAGCATTTTCTATTATAAAAAATTCAGAATAATAGTTGCTGTCAAGTTCACCGCACGGAATAATAACGCAGTTTGATTTATCAAGGTCTGAACCTGTCAATTCGTACATCTGTTCGCCCATACCTTTATTGTATACCTTAATCTCATCTTGTCTGTACCAGCCGAGCATCAGTTTTGAAACTGCACCAAAATCACAAATAGCATCGTCCATAAGTTCAAAGCCTGCCGAACCGTGCATACCCTGAAAATCATCAGTACTATATAGATAGTAGTCGGGCAGTCCCATACAGTGACCCATTTCGTGACAATATGTACTGTTGAAATTTTTATAGTCGTCTGCTGATTTTATTTCAGCATTGCCGACAATAACGTGACCTATATTCATTCCGTCAGCCCTGTTAATGTCTTCACCGCCGAAAGCTCCTGCCGCCGCCCACCAGTTATCATTTCCGGCTGATTCAGGTACGCTTATAAGAATGGTATCAACAGTTTTATCGTTGTTGCCGTCGAACTGCGAAAAATCGACACTTGTATCAAATTCTTCTATTATTTCATCAATAAGTGCAACGTGCCACACATCATTTTCATAGTATGATTTATTATTCTTTGCTGTATATGTATAGGCTTTTCCGCTGAGATTCATTGCTCCTTTAGATGAACGGCTGAAAAATGCACTTATGCTTTCAAACGGATAATTGTTGTTATTTTCATCTGCCTTGCCGAATATCATATTTTCAAGTTCAGTTGAATCAGGCTTATAATCATATTTACAGTCTGGAAAGTCAACATAAAAAACAATTGCTTTAGCATCATTTTTTGACGGCAGAGAGCCATATAAATTATCTACAGGCGGATTTATAAAGCTGTCAGATGATACTGAAACAGTGGTTGTGGGTAATGATTGAGTTGTTGTTGCAGTTGTGGTTGTGGTTTCGTCTTCCCACTGCCATACAACAAATCCGGCTTGTGAGATAATATGGTCACGCAGAATAATCATATCATAAACATCAACTCTGCCGTCTTGATTCATGTCAGCTGTTTCAAGAATTTTTTCCGCAAGAAAACCGTCTGCACCGTTTATTCCTATAAATTTTCCTGCAACATCATATCCATTTGCAGAAGTAAGCGGATTTTCTGCAAGAAGATGCTTTGTAAGCAGAACTGCATCTGCAATAGTTATTTTCTTGTCATTGTTAAGGTCACCTAAAAACCCGATTTGTTTCCAGTCTGCAAATGAACTTGCTGAAATCATTCCCACGGAAACAACAGCAGATGCCATAACGGAAAAAGTCAGTTGCTTAAAAAACTTTTTCATGAAAAAATCCCTCCTTAAAAAAAATGCGGACAGAATATGTCCGCAGTAAGTGTTTTATTTTGCAAAATCAGTAACACGGCTTTCACGAATAAGATTTATCTTAATCTGTCCGGGATAATCCATTTCAGTTTCAATCTGTTGTGCAATTTTTCTTGCAACAAGCACCATTTTTTCATCATTTATAATCTCCGGAACAACCATAATTCTGATTTCTCTGCCTGCCTGAACAGCAAAGCATTTTTCTACACCCTCATAAGACTTACAAATCTCCTCAAGTTTCTGGAGACGCTTTATATAGCTTTCATAATTTTCACTTCTTGCGGCTGGTCTTGCAGCTGAAATAGCATCTGCCGCCTGAACTATACAAGCAATGACTGTTTTCGGGTCAACATCATTGTGATGAGCTTCAACAGCGTGGATAACTGCCTGATTTTCGTTATATTTTTTACATACGTCAACACCAATCTGAACGTGTGAGCCTTCAATTTCTGATGTGAGGGCTTTTCCTATATCGTGGAGAAGTCCTGCACGTCTTGCAACATTCGCATCAACACCAAGTTCAGATGCAAAAACACCGCAAAGCTTTGCTACTTCTATTGAATGGTCAAGAACATTCTGTCTGTAACTTGTGCGGAATTTCAGTCTTCCGAGAAGTTTTATAAGTTCATGATTAAGACCGTGAACGTTTGTTTCAATAACAGCACGTTCACCCTCCTGCTTGATGCGGTATTCAACTTCACGACGAGCCTTGTCAACCATTTCTTCAATGCGTGTCGGGTGGATACGTCCGTCAGCGATAAGTTTTTCAAGTGCAATTCTTGCAACTTCACGGCGAATCTGGTCAAAACATGAAAGCGTGATAGCTTCAGGTGTATCATCAATAATAAGGTCTACACCTGTAAGAGTTTCGAGAGTTCTTATATTTCTGCCCTCTCTGCCTATGATGCGTCCTTTCATATCATCATTAGGCAACGGGACAACAGAAACAGCCGCTTCTGAAACCTGGTCCGCCGCAACTTTTGCAATAGCAAGAGAAATATAGCTTCTTGCTTTTTCGTTACATTCATCTTTAAGCTGCTGCTCATATGCTGAAATCTTAACAGCTTTTTCATGTATTAAATCGTCCTCAAGCTTTGAGAGGATATACTCTTTAGCCTGTTCTTTTGTAAATTCAGAAATTCTTTCAAGAACATCCATTTCGGATTTTTTAATCTGTTCAGCTTCTTTAAGCTTTTCATCAGCACCCTTAATTTTCTGATTCAGAGTTTCTTCTTTCTTTTCCAAATTATCTGTTTTCTTATCAAGATTTTCCTCTTTCTGCTGCATACGTCTTTCCTGACGTGACAACTCTGCTCTGCGGTCCTTAATTTCTTTTTCAGCTTCAGCACGAAGTTTATGTATTTCGTCCTTAGCCTCAACTAAAGCACTTTTTCTCTTATTGTCTGCATCTTTTTCGGCATCATCAATAATACGTTTTGCCTGCTGTTCTGCTGAACCTATAACGCTTTCTGCTTCATTTTTGCGTTGTTCAATACCTGCATCAACACCCTTTTTATAAGCATTAGACCTGCTTATGACGACACCTGCTATAAAAGCAACAATAGCGACTAAAATACCAATAATAAGTTCCATACAGTGCATTACCTCCTTTTTTCTGCAATATAATTTAGTTTGTATCATAAAACATATTGCTTTAAGGCGGTAAATGCCGCATATTTTATTCATTTGTAATATATATTCACAGAAAGCCATACTCCGAAACTTTCTGAAAAAGCGGACTTGAAATGTCCATAGGCTGTATATACATCAGCCAAAATGATTTAAAACAAGCTGCAATTACTGCCCAAAGCAATTTTTTGCAATAAATACAACATCTTTATTATACACTTATTTCACAGAAATGTCAATAGGTTTTTGTCAATTTATTACAATTCAGAAAAAATTAAATTTATCAACTGGTTTTTCATATATCTTTTTTATA
>CAMWKY010000169.1 GCA_947174965.1 uncultured Ruminococcus sp.
CAACACTGTTGCATATGAAGATTCTTCCATGTCAGAAAGATATGCAGCTATGACAGAAGAAGTAGAATGCGGCGTAAATGCAAACGGACAGACTTACGGAATACTTGATGACTCTACCCCCGACCTTATCGCTGTATTAGGTGACAACGGCAAAGCAGGATATGTCTATGCTACAGATTTTTTCACACCTTCTCCGTCTTGTCCTGAAGAGGCAGTTGCTTATCAAAAAGCAAGGGATAAAGCAATCGCTGACGGAACATATGTGCCAAGGTCAATCAATGTTTACGAATCTGACGGCGAAACATTAATTGACACATTTACAGAATCAATTACAGTAGCAATTATGGCAGAAGATGAAGCCCAGATGTACTCTGCAATGCAGGAAGTGAAAAATGGAAATGCAGACAAGTAAAAGAATTACACAAAGACTAAACGACGTATAATATAATTTAAGCCATAGTATTTTGATTTTTTCAAGATACTATGGCTTTTTTGTTTATAGTTTTTATCTGCCGTTATAGCGGAGTATTTCTTCAACTCGTTCCTTGTCAATCGGAACAGGTTCAAATACAGGTCTTGCAAAATAATAACCCTGAAGCAAGTCAACGCCGCATTCAATAACTGTCTGCAATTCGCCTGATGTTTCAACGCCCTCCGCAAGAACGATAATATTTTTCGCCTTTGAAATCTTCACAAGATTATGAATGATATTCTTTCGGCTGACATCACTGTCGCAACCGCTTATAATTGCACGGTCAATCTTGATTAAATGAGGTTCAAGAGTTATAAGGGCGTGTTCACTATTGTAACCACTGCCAAAGTCGTCAAGAGCAGTCATTGCGCCCCACTTTTTCATGCGTGCTTTTTTGTTATTTGTATACTCAATATTCGCCTGTTCGCTTTCAAGAATCTCAAGAACGATATTTTGCAGTATATCGGCATTTTCGTTCTCAATAATTGCTATGTCATTTGCGTTCAGCGTGCAGTTGGAGAGTGAATTGACAAATACTTTTACATCTCTGCTTATTCTGCCATGTTCAATCTGCTTTCTGTATTCACGCAAAGCAAGTGTCCATGTCAGGCGTTCAACGTCGTTCAGCTTTGCACCTGTTCTTGCAATTCTGATAAATTCCATAGGTGAACGAAGCGTATTAGACTGCGGTCGCATTAGTGCTTCATAGCCATAAATTGAGCCGTCATATGCGGAGATTATCGGCTGAAATGCATACTTTATGCGCTGTTCGTCAATTATGCTGTTCATTTCCTCAACACCTGTTACAAGTATCGAATCTTTTGTATAAGAATTTGCGTCAAACTCTGCAATATTGCCCTTTGTGGAGTGCTTTACAGTATACATAGCAAAATCGGCATACTTAACAAGTATCTCATATGAAACAGAATCATCAGGATACCATGATATTCCTGCACTTGCCCTGATTTTGTAGTGCGAGCCGTCGGGGAGTATACAGTAACTTCCATCAAATCTTTTTCTGATGATGCCGATAGCTTTTCTTATGTCATCTTTGGAATCAAATCCATAAAGAAATACATTGAACTCGTCACCCGAAAGTCTCGCCACAACACCATTAAAATCTCTGAATCCTTTGAGAACGTTTGCGGCAGTCTTGATATAGTCGTCACCGAAATCATGCCCGTATGTATCATTGACATACTTGAGATTGTCAAGGTCAAACATGATAAACGCAGATATTTTCAGGTCGTCTTTTTTATTGAAAAGCTCGTCAATCCTGTTGTAATATGCACGTCTGTTGAGAAGTCCTGTTGTGAGGTCGTAATCTCGTTCATACTCGATTTTTTTCTTTTCAAGGATAGAACTTGTAATATCCTGCACCAAAGCAAGAATATTTGTACCGTCCTTTTTCATGGTGAACTCATACCACTTTGTTATGTTGCGTTTTTCGTCAAAATAGCGTATTTCTATCTGTTCATTCGTAACATCACTTTCGGGCAGAAAGATACTGTTTCCGCAGATTCTATTCTGTGGGTCGAAGTCAGACAGATAGCCCTTGAACGTCTCAAATTTGAGGTTTATATCTTCAATAGGCAGGCATTTCAAATCAAACAATTTTATAAGGCTTTCCCCGACATACACATTATTGGTTTCAAGGTCGCACATAAAAACACCAATTCCCATATTCACCATGCTGATTATTTTTGATACTCGTGAGGAATATTCGCTGATATTAATCTGCAACTTCTCGATTGCTTCCGTAAGAGTATCAACTTCAGCAATGCCCGACGAACTGAAACGGATTATTTCATCATCATGCTGATTTTTGAGTTCGTTCGCTATCCTGTGAACAGGATTTGTGACAATCTTATCAATAAAAATCGCTACTATGACAGTTGCCATAACAGATACAATAGTTGAAATCATCAGCATTTTTATAAGTCTTGTATAAACACTTATTGTACGCCCCTTTTCAACAATGGAAATCAAAGCCCACTGCTGATTCAGATACGGCGAATCATTGCCATAGAGGTGCATGAGCTGTATATTTCCAATGGATTCCTCATCAGATTCCCTGCCTATATTGTAAATTTGTGTTTCGTCTGTGCCGTCCATGCGGATAAAATCAGTATCATCAACAAGTCTGCTGAAAAGTGAGCCATAGCTTACAAGCACGGAATAATTGTTGTTGTTATCGAAATCCGCCCCGACAACATAACAGGCATTGCCGTTGAAACTGTCATTTGACGGCATATTTTTCATGATAGTCTTGCTTAGGAAACCCACTCCCATAACGCCGTATATTTTTCCGTCATCTGAAATCAGTGGCAGAGTATACTTGATGCTGGGCAATGCGGATTCAGATATTTTTGAAAAGTCACTCCAATAGCCTAAACTGCTCAGGTTTATGTTATTTTCAACAGCTGTTTCAATAGTTGTATGGTAAAAATCAAGTGCATTTTCTGAATGACATTCACCCACATCAATATGTGCCGACCATTCGTAATCAAGAGTAATATTATATCTCTGCGCAGCATCTGAACTTCCTGCCTCCATAAGCAAATCATCATTATCTGCCGTGCCATTAGAGGTTGTGTCCAAATCACGTATATACACGCAGGCTTTATTTTTCATGCCGTCTCTTTCGTACAAATCACCCGTATCAAGAATCAGAAAAGCATCATTTGCCTCTGATACTCTTAACAGATATATGAGCCTTTGTGTTGCTTCTGAAATAATTTCCTTGCTTAGTGTTTTATCGGTTGTAAGCTCGTCAATGGACTGTCCGTTTTCCTTTAGAATCCGCTCTGCAACTGCGGTTATGCCAATATTTGCCTGATAAACTTCGGGAATATTCTTGACGAACGTATTTTCGATATAGTTTTTTCGGTTGCCTGTTTTTTCAATAAGCATATCATAAGAATACTGCCGTACAGAATCAAACTCACCGCTTACATACAGAGTACCGAAAAGAGTTGTTGCCTGTATAACGGAAAGAATAAGCATGGGAATAAGCAGTTTTGCAGAAAAAGAACTTACATTTTTTTTCTGTTTTTTATCTTTTTGTTTCATTATTTATTTACCATGCTCTCCATAGTTGAACTGAACTTACTGAACCACGTTTCAAAAGCATTGTCGCTGATATATTCCGCAATAGTCTCCTCACGGTCTGCACCGTCGTTTATCTTTTCAATGATTTCTTGATAAGATTGATTTGCAGTGTCCTGAATATAGTTTCCTAAATAATCACGCACTTCTGATGCCGTTTCAAATGGTTTCATAGTATAAAGCGAATAGCTGTTTACTTCGTTTATGGCAAGTTCAAGCGATTTAAGCACGGTTTCTTTTACGGCATTTTCCGATTTTGAATTTACATCATCAATCTTTGAATAGTCGTTTGCAGACTTCTTTACTGGCAGATAGCCTGAATTTATAGAAAACTCGATATTCCGTTCCTCGTCTGTAAACCATTTAAGAAATACTGCACTTGCTTTTTCCTTTTCCTCCGTGGAGCTTATAACGGACATTCCTGCTCCCTGCTGAACTGCATAAGGCTCTGTTCCCTCAAAGTTCGGAACGGGCAGAACAATATTTTCAATCGGGTATGTATAGTCGTCATCTATAGTCACCTCTGACGGATAGTATGCTGTACCAGTTGTGGAGCATATAATAGCAATGGATTTGCCGATTTTTACGTCGTCACTTCTGTAACGTCCCTGCGCCGTATAACAGCCTTTCACATACGGTACATAGTAATTCTGCCATAGTCTTTTCACTGTATCTTTGTCCACATTGAGAACAGGGTTGCCTGAATCATCAAAAGAAATAAACTCTGCGCCAAGCTGTTTTGCGCCGACTATCATATAATTTGCAACAGAATCCCTGCCGAAAAATGCTCTGCCGTCATTTTCAATATCGGGGGTTAAAGCGTCGGTATAGTTATAGTATTTCTCAGCAACTTCCGCTATACCCTCCCATGTTTTAAGACTGTCAACAGTAATATTTTCTGCAACGGCAAAATCCTGCCAATCTGTCTTGTTGAGTATCATAACTTCTGTACTTTTTGCAGTAGGGAATATCTTGATAGAATCGTCCTGCGAAAACTTGCCCTCATCAATATATTCATCAACATATTGGCTTATCTCCTCATCAGTGAAATATTTTCCCAAATCAGCAAGAGCGTTCATGCTGTCAATAACGTATGCGGTTTCAGCATATGTTGCGAAAATATCAGGGGGTTCTTTTGCACCCGCATTTTTCTTTACAGATGCAATAACATTGTCTGCGAGGTCTGCTATACTGTCCTTTGAATACGATTCAACTATAATTCCCTCGTCACGTCCGACTGTTTTATTAAATTCAGCAACAGCACTGTCAAAATTCATCTGCTGAACGCCGTTGTAATAATGCCATATTGTTATAGTTACAGGGTCTTTTGAAACATTTGCAGAAACAGACGAACTTTTTGAAGATTCAACAGGCTGTTCCGTTTCAGCATTTTCTCCGCATGATACCATTGAAGTCATTAACATCAGCGGAAACAAAAGTGAAAGCACTCTGGATTTTCGCATTATAATCCTCCTTATTTATTTTATACTTTTATATCATTATACCACTTTTTACATAATATGTCAACTATAATTATCAAAAAATTTGTATAAAATATCTTGCAATTTCACAAAAAATGGTGTATAATGTAATTATTAACAAATAATGGAGGTTAAAAATTATGACTTACAAAGAAAGCTTTATCAGATTCATGGTTGACTGC
>CAMWKY010000170.1 GCA_947174965.1 uncultured Ruminococcus sp.
AAAAAAATTATTATGAAAAAAGTACCTTTGAAAAAGTTATGTCAGCAGTTTTAACTGTATTTCTGATAGGCGGTATAGGATTTCTCGGCTATAGTACGGCTGAACCGCTTATAAATTTCACAAAGCATCTGGGTGATAAGCCTGAACCGACAACGGAAGATGTCGTTCCACCAGAGGAAACAACAACCAATGAACAGCCTGAAACTGAAACAACAGTTCCGACAGCAACGCAAGAACCAACTGCTCCGCCTGTTACTATGGAAGCATACGGCGCATACTCTCTTAAAGTGACAGACCTTGAAAATGAAGCATCTTTACAGACAGCTCTTGAAAAAATCCCGAAAAATCAGGGAATTGAATATGTTGAAGTACCTCTGAAAGCAAAGGGCGGTATGATTTACTATTTAAGCACCGTTGTAACTGATGCAAAACTGAAAGAATTTCAGAAGCTCAATCTTGTTAAAATTTCAGAGATGATAAAATCAAACGGCTATACACCGTCGGCATTAGTCAGCACTTTCAACGATAACATCATGCCGACTGTCAACAAGGAAACAGGCTACATCAGAACGGACGGTTCTTTGTGGGAGGACACCGCATTAAACGCCTGGACTTCTCCACTTTCGCAGAATACTGTTGATTATCTTGTATCTGTTGTCAATGAGATTACGGCGACAGGCTTTGACCATATTGTCTGTACTGATTTTGTTTTTCCTGATTTTACAGCTGACGACCTGAAAAATCTTGATGAACAACTAAGCAGAAATGATAGATGCGTGTCGCTTACTTCTACAGCGAATCTTCTCTATAATACGTCTGTTGCAAACGGTGCGACAATGTTCATTGAAGTTTCGGCTGTTGATGTTCTTGCACAGAAAGCTGATATATTGCAGTCCATGCTTCTTACAGCAAATACAATTGTACTTAACATCAATATTGATGAACTTGGTGAGGGTGTTTCGGACGGTCGCAATTATTATGAATTTTCAGGCACTCCCGCCGAAAAAGTAAAGAAATGTCTTGGATTTGTTTCAGAATTTCTTTATGATTTCAACGTAGCTGTCAGAATTTCAGGCAGTTCACTTACATCACAGGAACTTATTTCAGTCAAGGACACTATACTGGATTTCGGCTACAATTCGTTTGTACTTGGCTGATTAAATAATCAAAATAAATACCGATTAAATTCGGGGAATGGAGAAAAATATGGCAGATAATTTTACAGTTTCGCTTGCAAAGGTAATTGATGAATTTAAACTTGAAACAATTTACATTCACAAATCACCAGAAGAAATTATGATTGACGAAACAGAGGTGAACAGACCGGGTTTACAGCTTATGGGATTTTATGAATATTTTAATCCCGAACGTATTCAGATTATAGGAAAAGTGGAATTTGCTTATCTTTCAACAATCGACGAAAAAACACGACTTGAAAGACTTCAGCTTCTATTTGCACAAAAACTTCCTGCACTTATAATAACCCGTGAACTCCCCTACTTTTCAGAGATGCTTGAACTTGCAAAAGAATATGAAGTACCGCTTTTGAGAAGTAAAGAAAGCACATCAAATTTCATGTCAGGACTTATTGCGTTCCTTAATCTCAATCTTGCACCACGAATCACACGTCACGGCGTACTTATTGAGATATACGGCGAAGGTGTATTTATAACAGGCGAAAGCGGTGTAGGAAAAAGCGAAACGGCTATTGAACTTGTAAAGCGTGGTCACAGACTTGTTGCAGATGATGCTGTAGAAATCCGCAAAGTTTCAAATATAAGTCTTGTCGGAAGTTCGCCTGATAATATCCGCCATTTCCTTGAATTAAGAGGTATAGGAATCATCAACGCACGCCGTCTTTTCGGTATTGGTGCAGTCAAGATGACAGAAAAAATCGACCTTGTTGTTGAACTTGAGCAGTGGAATCCCGAAAAAATATACGACAGAATGGGTGTTGATACTGAATATATAAGCCTTTTAGGTGTAAAAATTCCCGCACTTACAATTCCTGTAAAGCCCGGACGTAATCTTGCTGTTATTCTTGAAGTTGCAGCTATGAATAACAGGCAAAAGAAAATGGGATATAATGCGGCGGCTGAACTTCTCCACCGTTTAGGCATGGAATCAGACCCGAAAGAAACTGTCAGAAATTATGAATCATTCTGAACTTTTTAAGGAGTGGAAATAATGATAAATATAGATAAACTGACTGAATTTTGCAGTAAATTCAACTGCCGAATCAGTACAGAAGTACTTTTGAGTGATTACATTACATTCAGATTCGGCGGTGCTTGCCGTGCGTTGATTGATGTAAATTCTGCTGAAAGTACTGCTGAAATTATGAAGTATCTGAAAGCCAACAATATAAGGTACGCTGTTATCGGCAGAGGAAGCAATATTATTGCATCTGATAACGGTTTTGACGGTGTTATACTTCATTTCGGAAGTGATTTTTCGGATATTTCAGTAAACGGCAAAACCATAACAGCACAGTCAGGTACAATGCTGTCGGCTGTATGTAAAAAAGCACAGGAAGCAGGCTTGTCGGGCATGGAGAATCTGTTCGGTATACCCGGAACTGTCGGCGGTGCTTTGTACATGAACGCAGGAGCATACGGCAGTGAAATGAAAGATATTGTTGTTTCTGCGGAATATATTGATACAAACGGAAAAATATGCACGATTTCCGCAAGTGATATGGCACTTTCATACAGACACAGTATTTTTTCTGAAAAAGAATGTATCATAACATCAGTGAAAATGGAACTTTCAGAGGGTGACCCTGACAATATAAAATCAGCTATGAATGAATGTATACAGAAAAGAACGTCAAAACAACCGCTTGACTTTGCAAGTGCTGGCAGTACATTCAAGCGACCTGAAAACAGTTATGCTTCTCTGCTGATTGAACAGTGCGGACTTAAAGGAATGGCAGTGGGTGATGCAGAGGTAAGCACAAAGCA
The DNA here is from genome assembly GCA_947174965.1 of uncultured Ruminococcus sp. Classification (GTDB taxonomy): domain Bacteria; phylum Bacillota; class Clostridia; order Oscillospirales; family Ruminococcaceae; genus Ruminococcus. The sequence goes on from CAMWKY010000170.1 coordinate 2,964, forward strand.
CAGCGGATTTGTGATAAACAAAGGCAATGCAACCTGCAATGATGTTCTTGAATTATGTGAAAAAGTAAAGGAAATTGTAAAAGAAAAAACGGGCTATGTTCTGGAGTTAGAGCCTGTTATATTAAAATAATTATTTATTTTAATCAGGGAGAAAAAAATATGAAGCTGTTAATTGTTACAGGAATGTCAGGTTCAGGAAAATCAAGCGTTATGGACGTAATGGAAGATATAGGTTTTTACTGTATCGACAACATCCCACCGAAACTTATTCCGCAGTTTGTGGACTTATGCCGTAAGTCTGAAATGTCTCTTGACAGAATTGCTGTTGCTGTTGATATAAGGTCGGGAGATATGTTTACAGAGATTTTCCGTGCAAGACAGACTTTGAAAAATGAAAATTCTGTTGATGTGAAAGTACTTTTCATTGAGGCAGAGGACGAAGTACTTATAAAAAGATACAAGGAAACTCGCAGGAAACACCCTCTTGACGAAAAATTCAACGGAAATATGCATGACGCTATACGATATGAGCGAAAACAGCTCACACAGTTAAGAGAAATCTGCGATTATTATATTGAAACGACAAACTATTCAGCATCACAGCTTAAAGAAGAAGTAAAATCAATTTTTCTTGAAAAAACAAGTGATTCAATTATAATAAAAGTTATGTCATTCGGATTCAAATATGGCGTTTCTACAGAGTCAGACCTTGTTTTTGATGTGAGATGTCTTCCGAATCCTTATTATATTGACAGACTGCGGAATCATACAGGTGTAGAAAAGTGCATACAGGATTATGTTATGGGATTTCAGGAATCACAGGAGCTTTTCGGAAAACTTACCAATCTTATCGACTTTCTGATACCTTTATACATAAAAGAGGGTAAAAGTCAGTTGATAATATCATTCGGCTGTACCGGCGGAAAGCACCGTTCAATTACTTTTGCCGAACTCATGGCAGAACATCTTATTAAAGAAAACTACAAAGTACAGAAATATCACCGTGATATTACAAAAGATAAAAAGTTTTAATTTGAAATGAAGTGATAAAAATGTCATTTTCAGATGAAGTACGCAGAGAAATATCCTCATCTATTACCGACAAAAATCTGCGTTTTGCCTGTTTTTATGGTATGATTCTTTTCAGCCGTAAATTAACGGAAAGACATATTCTTTTTCAGAGTAAGAGTATTATTTGTGCTGAAACTTTCAGCAGTCTTTTTGAAAAAGTGTTTCACGAAAAAGTCGTCTGTAAGGAGTCACACGGAAAAAACAGCAGTGTCATATATACCTATGATATAAAATCCGCCGAAACAATAGAAAAAATCTTCAGAAAATACGGTATATCAGGAAATGAACGTCATATAAACTATGATATAATTTCAACAAGCAGTCTCGGAACTTTTGTTGCAGGTGCTTTTCTTGCCTGCGGAAGTGTAAACGACCCCGAAAAAGAGTATCATCTTGAATTTACAGTCGGGGACAAAACGCTTGCAAATGAGCTTATCGCCCTGCTTGGTGATATTGGAGTTACAGCAGGACTTACAATACGTCGCAAACAGTATATTGTATACATCAAGGGAAGTGAATCTATCGAAGATACGCTGACTTTTATCGGCGCAGGCAAATGCACACTTGATATTATAAATGTCAAGATTTACAAGGATATTCGAAACAAGGCAAACAGAATAGCCAATTGTGACAGTGCCAATATTGATAAAATAGTAAATGCCTCTATGAAACAGATTAAGGATATTTCAATTATCAAAGAAAAAAACGGACTTGACAGTCTGCCTGATGATTTGCGTGAAATCGCACGTTTAAGACTTGAAAATCCTACTATGAGTCTGCGTGATATTTGCGAAAATCTCTCCGAAAACATGAGCCGTTCGGGAGTTAATCACCGTTTTCAGAGGATAGCAAAAATTGCTGATGATATAAGAAAGGCAGTGAATAACAATGAAAGCTGATGATTTTGTCAATCTTCATGTTCATACGGAATACAGTCTGCTTGATGGTGCTTGCAGGATAAAAAAGCTCGTTGAGCGTGTGAAAGAAATCGGACAGAAAGCTGTTGCAATAACAGACCACGGTAATATGTATGGTGTGCCTGAATTTTGGAAAACCGCCACTGAAAACGGACTTAATCCGATAATAGGGTGCGAAGTTTACGTTGCACCACGTTCAAGATTTAACAAAGACCCCGACAAAGATGCTCGACCATATCATCTTATTC
>CAMWKY010000171.1 GCA_947174965.1 uncultured Ruminococcus sp.
CACTTATATTGTGCGGAATTACAGCAGCAGCATTAATGACAAGCTGCGGACAGCAGGTTAATATCACAACAGGCGACCCGTCAGCAGGCGATACAGAGTTATCAGGTGAAAGCCCTGAATCTCCTGAAACACCCACACAAGCTCCTGAAAATGTTGACATCATGAACTTTACTCCGCCTGAAAAGGGTGATAAAATCATTGAACTTAAATTCAAGGATTATGACGGCATTGTAAAATTCAGGCTTTTCCCCGAATATGCAGACTTAGGCGCAGAAAACTTTATCGGTCTTGCAGAAGACGGATTTTATGACGGTCTCACATTCCACCGCATTATCAAAGATTTCATGATTCAGGGCGGTGACCCTCTCGGAACAGGCGGTGGCGGTAAATCCCTCTGGGGAAGTTCTTTTGACGGCGGTACAGACCCGCATCTTATACATCTTTCGGGTGCTGTCGCTTATGCAAACAGCGGTACAACTGCATCAAATACAAGTCAGTTCTATATTGTAACAGGTGAAGACATAACCGACGAACTTTTTGAACAGTATTCGGCTTATGGATATAGTTTTTCCGACAAGGCAAAAGAAGCTTACAAGCAAAACGGCGGTACTCCGTTCCTTGACGGCAATTACACGGTTTTCGGTCAGGTTTTTGAAGGTCTTGACATAGTATATCAGATTCAGTGCAATGCTACAGATGCAAATGACAAACCGCTTGATGACGTAATAATTGAGTCTGTAAAAGTTACAGAATATAATGGTGAGGAACTCAAGTGGAACATAAGCGACTATGATTTTGACGACCCGAAAACTCATGAAGTTGCCAACTTTACTCCGCCTGAAATCGACGACGAAATTGTTGTAATGAATATCAAGGACTATGGCGAAGTTAAGATAAGAGTATTCCCCGAACTTATGCCACAAGCTTCAGAGAATTTCATTGAACTTGCAAGACAAGGCTATTATGACGGTCTGACGTTCCACCGTGTAATCAAGGATTTCATGATTCAGGGCGGTGACCCTAACGGAAACGGAACAGGCGGTGCGTCAATATGGGGAGAAAAATTTGACGGCGGTACGTACTTCAATCTTATCCATGCCGCTGGTGCTGTTGCATATGCAAATTCAGGTGCAACATCTACAAACGGCAGTCAGTTCTATATTGTTACGGGTCAGGTTTACGGAAAAGAAAGCCTTGAAGGTTTAACAGAAAGTGCAAAAGAGGTATACTCAACAGTAGGCGGTACACCGTACCTTGACGGCAATTATACTGTTTTCGGTCAGGTTATTGACGGTCTTGACATCATCTTTGATATTCAGAACGTTGTGACAGATACAACAAATGACAAGCCTGTTGAAGATGTAGTTATTGAGTCAATGACAGTTGAAAAATATGACGGAAGTGACATACACTGGTATATTTCAGATACAGATGATACAACAGAATCAAATACAGACAGCGAAGAAACTACAGAAGAAGAAACTGCTGAATAAGAAAAAATTTCCGAAAAAAGAACAGATTCAGGAATTTGCCTGAAATTTAAGGAGAGATTTATTTTGGATAAATTTGTTATTAAAGGCGGAAGAAAACTTACAGGCGAAGTTATTATAAGTGGTGCAAAAAATGCTGCTGTTGCGATACTTCCTGCTGTTATTCTGTCAGATGAGGTGTGTACGATTGAGAATGTGCCGTCAATAAGCGACGTGAATATCTGCATACAGATTCTTACGGAAATGGGAGCATCTGTTACAAAAATCGACAAGGACACCTACAGAATAGACCCGACAACAATCAGAAACTGTTGTGTACCTTATGAATATGCAAGAAAAATGCGTGCATCATATTACTTTTTAGGTGCATTGCTTGGAAAATTCAAAAAAGCAAGAGTATCAATGCCGGGTGGTTGTCCTCTTGGCGACAGACCAATCGACCAGCATCTTAAAGCATTTTCGGCATTAGGTGCGGAGTATACTCTTACACAAGGAATGATTGATTTAACCGCAGATAAACTCAAAGGCAGTCAGATATTTTTTGACGTTGTAACAGTCGGCGCAACTATGAATGCAATGCTTGCGGCTGTAAAAGCAGAGGGACTTACTGTTATTGAAAATGCGGCAAAAGAGCCACATATTGTTGACCTTGCAAACTTCCTTAACTCTATGGGTGCTGATATTATGGGAGCAGGTACGGACGTTATAAAAATACGTGGTGTTGAACATCTGCACGGTGCTGATTATGCGGTAATCCCCGACCAGATTGAAGCAGGAACATTCATGACTGCTGTTGCGGCAACAAAAGGTGATGTCATGATAAAAAACGTGATACCGAAACACCTTGAATCAATCACAAAAAAACTTGAAAAAATCGGTGTGAATATTGAGCAGTTTGATGACAGTATTCGTGTATGGGTTGATGGTCCTCTTGTAAAAGCAAATGTCAAGACAGCTCCGCACCCCGGATTCCCGACAGATATGCAGTCGCAGATTGCAACACTTCTCACACTGGCAGAGGGTACAAGTATAGTTACGGAGAACATATGGGAACAGCGATTCCGCTATGTTGACGAACTTCGCAGAATGGGTGCTGATATAACAGTAAACGGCAAAGTCGCACTGATTGAGGGTACTGGAAAACTTATGGGCGCACCTGTCAAGGCTTGTGATTTGCGTGCAGGTGCAGCACTAATAATTGCAGGACTTGCCGCAAGCGGTGTTACTGAAATTGAGGACATATACCATATAGAGCGTGGCTATGACTGTATGGAGGGTAAACTCCGTGCATTAGGTGCGGACATTGAAAAAGTCAGCGTGCCTGATAAGCAGTCCGTAAAGCATGAGGAAGTCAAGAAAGCTATATAAAATGTTCAGAAAAAGTCTTGTTTCTGTGATATGAGATAAGACTTTTTTCATATGCAAAAATTTTTTTCTGAAATAGTGTAAGGTTTTTCTGTGAAAGTTGTGTATATTAATAGAACACATCAAAAAGCAGAAAAGAGGTGCTATTTATGGACGACAAAGACATTGTTCAGTTGTTTTTTGACAGAAACGAAAAGGCTATAACTGAAACATCTTCAAAATATGGTCACTACTGTTTCAGTATAGCACAAAATATACTCAATAACCGTGAAGATTCTGAAGAATGTGTCAATGACACGTATCTGAACACATGGAACAGTATACCTCCGCACAAGCCTGAAATACTTTCTGTTTTTCTTGGAAAAATCGTCAGAAATCTGTCATTCAACAAATACAAGTCTGTTCACTCTTTAAAGCGTGGAGGACATGAAATTACTTTGATACTTGACGAACTGACAGAAATTGTTTCTGATAAAGAATCTGTTGAGGACGATATAATCAGAAAAGAACTGATAAAAACTGTTGATGATTTTATCAGCACACTTTCAGCTGAAAAAAAATATATATTTATCCGTCGTTATTGGTATTCCGACAAAATATCAGAAATAGCAAAGAAATGCGGTCACACTGAAAATTCTGTTCACGTTCAACTGAACCGAATAAGAAAAAAACTGCGTGATTATCTTACAGAAAGAGGGTTTGACATATGAAAAAAGAACTGTTTTACGAACTCATTGGCGGTATTGATGAAGAAACTGTCAGGACTGCTGAAAATCCGCCTGTCAGAAAAAAGCATATGTGGCTGAAATATACTGTTTCTCTGGTTGCTTGTACTGCATTGATTATTGGTATCGGATTCAGTCTTAAAAACAGAGGCGAACATTTGATTGAGTATTCCACTATTGATACTTCAGAAGAAAATATAGCATTGGAACATGACAATATCAATATTTATTATGTCAATAATAATGAGTTGATTTCTGTATCTGAATATCTGCCCTGTTCGCCTGATGAAGTATTCAGAGCATGGAAAAAAGCAAATAATATCGGAAATGAAGTGGAATTAATTAAAGTCGAAATCAAAAGCAACGGAACAGAAAGCAGTGACTCATTTACAGCAAGCTATACTGTTGGTGACCGCTTTATTATGGAAGTAACCGTAACGGAAAACCTGAAAAATTATTATTCGGCAGTTCCTGAAGATGAGTTGCTGGAATCACTGCGCTTGTCATTGACTGGTTACAATAATATCAGTTTTGATGAGTATTATATTAATTTTGAATAAGCTAAATTATGAGGAGATATTATGGAATATGGAATACTGAAATATGAAATTTTTGACGACTGCGTTATTATTACAGAATGTGACGAATCAGCAACAGCAATTGAAATTCCTGCTGAAATAGACGGATTGCCTGTTGAAGTTATTAACGAAAATGCCTTTGCAAATCACCAGAATCTGACTTCTGCTGTAATTCCCGACAGCGTGAAGTATATTGAACAATTTGCCTTTTCAGATTGCATAAACCTGAAATCCGTGAACATTCCGAACAGTCTGAAATATATAAGCAGAGGTGCTTTTTTCAATTGTCAGAGTCTGGAATCAATAACACTTCCTGAAAGTATTGAGGTTATTTCAGAAAACGCCTTTGAGGAATGCACAAAACTACAGTCCATAAATCTTCCATATGGCTTAATATGCATAAAAACAGAGACTTTTTCAGGCTGTGAAAGTCTGAAATCAATAAAACTGCCCGAAAGTCTGATATATATTGATAATTTTGCATTTTCTAATTGCTGGGAACTTACATCAATCGTAATTCCCGATAATGTATACTGCATCAGCTACGGAATATTCATGAACTGCGAAAAGCTGGAATCTGTAAAAATTTCAAAGAACGCTGAAACTATAAGTCCGCAGGCTTTCAGAAATTGTGAGAGCCTGAAATCAGTAACAATTCCCGCAGGAGTGAAAAGTATCGGACTATGTGCATTTTGGAACTGCACAAGTCTGACATCAGTAACAATATTAAATCCCGAATGTGATATTCACGACGATTCAGCTACATTTTCAGATTTTTACAATAATTTCAACGGTACTATTTACGGCTACGACAATTCAACTGCACAGAAATATGCCGAAAAATATAACAGAAAATTTGTTTCACTGAACAGAAAAGAGAATTTATCATGAAATACCGAATTTCAAAGTATCACCCATTGTTTTCAAAATATGTTGATGACTGGACTTCTTTAACTGATGTTGGCGATAAAAGATATAATTTAACATTGGAAATATATTTTCAATATGAAGATATG
>CAMWKY010000172.1 GCA_947174965.1 uncultured Ruminococcus sp.
AATTTTCAAGTGCTGTTTCTTCAAAATAATTTTCTTGTATTTTACTATCAGACTATTGATTTTTTTAGAATAAAATGGTATAATAAAAATTAAGGAAGGTGATTATATTGAAAATAAACTGGAATGAAAAATATACAACAATTTCTGTTTATGTGGTTTTAACTTTTGCTGTGTGTATCATTGTCTATGCACTGCTTTTCAATTTCTCAATTTTAGTGGCAGGACTAAAAAACTTTTTTTCTGTAATTGCTCCTATAATATGGGGTCTTATTATAGCATATGTGCTTAATCCGATTATGATGTGGATGGAAAGACGCATAAAAACTATTACAGACAGAAAAAAGCCCATGCCAAAATTATGCCGTACAATTTCTATAACCTTTACAATGATAATTTTTATTGCTATGCTTTCTGCTCTGGCATCAATAATTCTTCCGCAGGTTATAGAAAGTATAACAGGAATTTTCAATAATTTCGGAAGTTATATTGATAACTTTGAAAAATGGATAAGTTCAATTCTTGTAAAATATACGGAAATCAGAACACAGGTTAATAATCAGCTTGATAATCTGAAAAATACATTAACGGAATTTATAAATAGTATTGTACCTAAAATCGGCGAAATCATGAAAAAAGTCACCGACAGCACATTAAGTTTTATAGTTGCTCTGAAAGATTTTTTCATTGGATTGATTGTAGCTGTTTATTTTCTTTTTGACAAAGAACATTTTCAGTCACAGCTGAAAAAAATCATATGTGCAGTACTTCCGAAAAGAGCATCATCAGGATTTTTAAGAATATGTGTTCAGACAAATGATTCCATAAGCGGTTTTGTTTCCGGAAAAGTTATTGATTCAATAATAATAGGCTGTCTCTGCTTCATCTGCATGACTATAATGAAACTCAATTTTGCAGTTCTTATTTCTGTTATTGTAGGAGTCACAAATATTATTCCGTTCTTTGGTCCTTTTATAGGAGCTATTCCAAGTGCATTACTTTTGCTTTTTGCAAGTCCGAAACAGGTTATTCCTTTCCTTATTCTTATTTTTGTAATTCAACAGCTTGACGGAAATATCATAGGTCCGAAAATTCTTGGACAATCTATAGGAATTTCTGCCTTCTGGGTGCTTTTCTCAATTCTTGTCGGCGGAGGTCTGTTTGGTGTTGCAGGAATGATTTTAGGTGTACCGATATTTGCGGTAATATATTCCCTCATAAACCAATATATTACCTATCTTCTTGAAAAAAGAGATATGCCGACTTCAACAGCTGAATATATTCCAACTCATCATGATTTGCAGAAACCTGTAAACAAATCAAAAGAAATACATCTTTTTAAAAAGAAAAAGAAATAATAAAAAAGGGTGCATCTGATGCACCCACATATCTATATTAATTATTCAGGGAGATTTATATGGAACAGAAAAGAACTATCCAGCGCAAACAGAGTAAGAAGAAGAAAAGACCGAAAGTTCGCTTCAACTTCTGGGTGATGTTTATTATATTTGCACTTTCATTTATCGGCTGTTTTGTTTTATATATGCTGGCAGCTAATTTTAATGATGACTTTTTCAAAGATGAATTTGAAGATGCTGTAATTGAAATTGAACATTACGTTCCCGAAAGCACAACAGAATCTGTTGCAGCCACAACAGAATCAGAACAGACAGCTATACAGGATTCAATAACAAATCCTGTTCCGCAGTCTGCACTTGTAAATCCCGATTACTTTGACAATGCAAGTCTTATATCTGATTCAACATTAAAATATGCGTCTGATTACAGTAAATTCAGTGAGGCTAATATTTTCTACAGCTCCGAACTTAATGCCTCAAACTGTAGTACGCTTAAAATCAACAGCAGTTTCGGCAATGACAGTTTATATGATATAATAAAAAACAAAAAGCCTGTTATACTTTATATCATGCTTGGCAGTGACATTGAAACATCAACTGTTGATGACATGATAGCAAGCTATAAAACTCTTGTAAACAATATACATTCAGCTTTGCCTGATACAAAAGTGTACGTAATGCAATTACCGCCTGTTATTTATGATACAGAAACACTCACAAATGAAATGATTAATAATTATAATGACAGACTTCTTGAAATGTGCAACGAAACAGGAGTATACTGCATTGATACAAATACAGCCCTGAAAGCTGAAAACGGTGTATTAAAAGAGGAGTATTATTCATATGACACACTTAGCATATCTGCATCAGGATACAGCAAGATATGCGAATACATTGTAAATCACGTTGCATGAAATAAAAACAGCTTATGCAGAAAAATGCACAAGCTGTTTATTTTTTATGGCTCTGTTTCAATTGCAATACCTTTTTCAAGGCTCAACTGACAATCAATATATCTCTGATTACTGCTTCCACGAAACTTTGTTTCCCAGCTTTTTAATTCAGGAATAAATTTCCCGTCAATCAAAATATCTGTTATTTTCAGAAGTTCGCCCCAGTGATTTTTGTCACGGTTGCTGTATAGTTCCTCAAAGGTATATCCTGTATAAGTCACAATATTCAGTTTGACAGATTTTATTTTTCTGCCAAGTTCAGCAAGTACTTCTGCCTGACAGAACGGCTCACCACCGCTGAACGTTACACCGTCAAGCAGAGGATTTGACTTTATCTTCTCAAAAAGTATATCAGTATCAATAATTTCTCCGCCGTTGAAATCGTGTGTCTGTGGATTGTGACAGTCTTTGCAGTGATGCGGACAGCCCTGTACAAAAATAGTAAATCTTATGCCAGAACCGTCAACAATTGAATCGTTGACAGTTCCGGCTACTCTTATTTCAGACATTATGCTTAACTCTATCCTTTTCTTCGGCACGTTTGCCGTCATTGAAACGGTCAAGAGTGCCGACAAGATAGCCTGTTATACGGCGTATTCTGTCAAATGCAACATTTTCGCTGTCGTGTTCAGTTCGTCCGCAACATGGACAGACATCACCAATAATTCCAGTAAATCCACAGCATGGGTCACGGTCAACAGGGTGATTGATTGCACCATAGCCGATGCCATTCTCTTTCATACAACGTACAATTTTTTCAAATGCAGAGAGATTCTCCAATGGGTCGCCGTCAAGTTCAATATAGCTGATGTGACCTGCATTTGTAAGCTCATGATAAGGTGCTTCGATTTTGATTTTTTCAAACGCACTGATTGGATAATATACTGGTACATGGAAAGAGTTTGTGTAGTAGTCACGGTCTGTTACACCCTTGATAATACCATATTTTTTAGCGTCCATGCGTACAAATCTGCCTGAAAGTCCTTCAGCAGGGGTTGCAAGGAGCGAGAAGTTAAGACCTGTTTTCTTTGATTCCTCATCAAGACGATTGCGCATAGCCGTTACAATTTCAAGTCCGAGTTCTCTTGCATCTTCGTCTTCACCATGATGCTTTCCGATAAGTGCGGTAAGAGTTTCAGCAAGTCCGATAAATCCGACAGAAAGCGTGCCGTGTTTGAGTATTTCACCGATTGTATCATCAGGAGAAAGCTTATCTGAATCAACCCATATGCCTTGACCCATAAGAAACGGGAAGTTTCTGACACGCTTTTGTGCCTGAATACGATAACGGTGCATAAGCTGGTCGATAGATAAATCCATCATTTCATCAAGCATATCAAAAAACAGTCCTACATTGTGATTTGCCTTTATAGCAAGTCGGGGAAGATTTATTGAAGTAAAGCTGAGATTTCCTCTGCCTGTAACAATTTCCTTTGATTTGTCATAGTTGTTGCTTATAACTCTTGTACGACAGCCCATATAAGCTATTTCTGTATCGGGGTTATTTTCCTTGTAATACTGGAGATTGAACGGAGCATCAATGAAAGAGAAGTTCGGGAAAAGTCTCTTTGCAGAAACACGGCACGCAAGTTTAAATAAATCATAGTTCGGGTCAGTCGGGTTATAGTTTATGCCGTCCTTGATTTTGAAAATGTGAATCGGGAAAATAGGGGTTTCACTGTTGCCAAGACCTGCTTCCTGCGCAAGCAGAATATTCTTTATAACCATTCTGCCCTCTGGTGACGTATCTGTGCCGTAGTTAATTGAACTGAACGGAGTCTGCGCACCTGCACGGCTGTTCATTGTGTTGAGGTTGTGAATAAGTGCTTCCATAGCCTGATATGTTGCACGGTCAGTCTCTCTTACAGCATTTTTTACAGCAAATTCCTGAATTTTCGTTGCAGTTTCAGCATCTGTATAATTAAGAAGAAGTTCATATTCCTTTTCTTGATAGCCGTTGTCATTTGCAAGAACAGGTATAAGATTATATTTTTCTTTGATTTCCTTTTTTATTGATTCTGCTGTCTCAAATTCATTTTCAGCATTTCCGATAAGATTCAAAGCCCTTGCAACATTCTGTGAATATCTTGCAGAATACGTTTTTTTTACGCCGTCCGACATGGCATAGTCAAATGTAGGAATACTCTGTCCGCCGTGCTGGTCGTTCTGATTTGACTGAATTGCAATGCAGGCAAGTGCAGAGTAACTTGCAATATCGTTAGGCTCTCTTAAGAAGCCGTGACCTGTTGAGAAACCGTTGTGGAAAAGCTTTTTCAAATCAATTTGAGTGCAGGTTGTTGTGAGGGTATAGAAATCGAGGTCGTGAATATGAATATCACCGTTTCTGTGTGCTTTGGAGTGTTTCGGGTCGAGAACATACATACCATAGTATTCTTTAGCTGAAACAGACCCATATTTCAGCATAGTACCCATAGCGGTATCGCCGTCAATATTTGCATTTTCACGCTTTATATCGCTGTCTTTCGCATCACTGAAAGTGAGTTCATTAAGTACACACATAAGATTCGTTTTCATCTCACGTGAACGCGTACGCTCATAGCGATAAAGGATATAGGCTTTTGCTGTTTTTGCGTGACCTTTTTCAATAAGTATCTTTTCAACAAGGTCCTGAATTTCCTCAACAGTCGGAATTTTATTTGGATTCTGCGATTCATAGGTTTTGCAGACTTCCGCTGAAATCTCCATAGCGGTATTCATGTCACTGCCCCCGCACGATTCAGCAGCTTTCATGATAGCATTTGCAATCTTTTCAATGTTGAAAGGAACTTTTCTTCTGTCTCTTTTTATTATATGTATTATCATTTAACATATCCCCCTGTAGCATTGCTTTTTTATC